>JBKPCW010000191.1:0-11319 GCA_046727555.1 Candidatus Dormiibacterota bacterium
GCAAGAATCCGAAGACGGGTGCGCTCGAGGTGCGGGAGCACGACGACAACGAGCCGTTCTCGGCCCTGGCCTTCAAGATCCAGATGGACCCGCAGGGCGTCGGCAAGCTGACGTTCTTCCGCGTCTACTCGGGCCGCTTGAAGGCGGGCTCGTCCGTTCTCAACCCGACCACGGGCAAGCGGGAGCGGCTCGGCCGCATCCTGCGCATGCACGCGATCCGGCGCGAGGACGTCGACGAGGTGTTCACAGGCGACATCGCGGCCGCGGTGGGGCTCAAGCAGACCACCACGGGCGACACGCTCTGCGACGAGGCGCATCCGATCATGCTCGAGTCGATCACGTTCCCCGAGCCGGTGATCTCGGTGGCGATCGAGCCGAAGACCAAGGCCGACCAGGAGAAGCTCGGCCTGGCCCTGCAGCGCCTGTCCGAGGAGGACCCGACGTTCAAGGTCCACACGGACGACGAGACCGGACAGACGATCATCGAAGGCATGGGCGAGCTGCACCTCGAGATCATCATCGACCGCCTCCTGCGCGAGTTTCGGGTGGACGCCAACCAGGGCAAGCCCCAGGTCGCGTACAAGGAGACGATCCGGCGGCCTGCGCACGGCGTCGGACGGTTCATCCGCCAGACCGGCGGCAAGGGCCAGTTCGGCCACGCCGAGGTCGACGTGCGCCCGGGCGAGCGCGGGTCGGGTTTCGTTTTCGAAGACAAGATCACGCAGGCCCGCATCCCTCGCGAATACATCCCCGCGGTCGAGAAGGGGATCCGCGAGGCGCTGCAGTCCGGCGTGGCCGGCGGCTACCCGGTGGTCGACATCTCGGCGACGCTGGTCGACGGCTCGTACCACCCCGTCGACTCGTCCGAGATGGCGTTCCAGGTCGCGGGCTCGATGGCCGTGAAGGACGGAATGCACAAGGCTCAGCCGTACCTGCTCGAGCCGATCATGAAGGTCGACGTCGTCATGCCCGAGGAGTACCTCGGCGACGTGATGGGCGACCTCGCCTCGCGTCGCGGCCACATCCTCGGCATGGAGGGTCGCGGCACGTCGCAGAACGTCAAGGCCAACGTGCCCCTGGCCGAGATGTTCGGCTACGCTACCGAGCTTCGGTCGATGACCTCGGGGCGGGCGACCTATTCGATGGAATTCAGTCACTACGCGGAGATGCCCGGCAACTTGGCCGAGGCGGTTGGCAAGCGAACTACGTCGCGAAGTTAGTTAGGAGGAGACAGTGGCGAAGAAGAAGTTCGAGCGGACCAAGCCCCACCTCAACGTCGGGACCATAGGTCACATCGACCATGGCAAGACGACCTTGACGGCGGCCATCACCAAGGTGCTGGCGGAAAAGGGCCTGGCCGAGTTCGTTCCGTTCGACCGGATCGACAAGGCGCCGGAGGAGAAGGCGCGCGGCATCACGATCTCGATCACCCACGTGGAGTACGAGACGGAGAAGCGCCACTACGCGCACGTGGACTGCCCGGGCCACCAGGACTACATCAAGAACATGATCACCGGCGCCGCCCAGATGGACGGCGCGATTCTTGTCGTGGCCGCCAACGACGGCGCGATGCCCCAGACCCGCGAGCACATCATCCTCGCGCGCCAGGTCAACGTGCCGTTCCTGGTCGTCGCGCTCAACAAGTGCGACATGGTCGACGACAAGGAGTTCATCGAGCTGGTCGAGCTCGACCTCCGCGAGCTCCTGAACCGCTACGAGTTCCCGGGAGACGACATCCCGATCGTGCGCGTGAGCGCTCTGAAGGCTCTCGAGGGCGACCCCGAGTGGACGCCCAAGATCCTCGAGCTCATGAACGCGGTCGACACCTACATCCCCGAGCCGGAGCGGCCGTCCGACAAGCCGTTCCTGATGCCGATCGAGGACGTGTTCACGATCGAGGGTCGCGGCACAGTGACCACCGGACGCGTCGAGCGCGGCAAGCTCAAGAGGAACGAGGAGATCGAGATCGTCGGCATCAAGCCGCAGTCCTCGAAGACCGTCGTCACCGGCATCGAGATGTTCCACAAGGACATGGACGAGTGCCAGGCCGGCGACAACGTCGGCACGCTCCTCCGCGGCATCAAGCGCGAGGACGTCGTGCGTGGGCAGGTGCTGGCCAAGCCAGGTACCATCACGCCTCACACCCAGTTCAAGGCCCAGGTCTACGTCCTGACCAAGGAAGAGGGTGGCCGCCACACGCCGTTCCTCACCGGCTACCGCCCGCAGTTCTACATGCGGACGACCGACGTGACCGGTGAGGTCAAGCTGCCCGAGGGCGTCGAGATGACGATGCCCGGCGACAACGTGGTGATGGACATCACCCTGGGCGAGCCGATCGCCATCGAGCAGGGCCTCCGCTTCGCCATCCGGGAGGGCGGCAAGACCGTCGGCTCGGGAGTGGTGACCGAGGTCGTCAAGTAACCGGCATCAGATAAGGAAGAGGGAAAGAGGCTAGGCAGTGGCGCAGAAGATTCGGATCCGGCTCAAGGCCTACGACCATCGCGTGCTGGACCAGGCGGCGGACAAGATCGTCGACACCGCCCGCCGTACGAACGCGCGCACCGCCGGCCCGATCCCTCTCCCGACCGAGATCAGCAAGTACACCGTGATCCGCAGCCCCTTCATCGACAAGGACTCGCGCGAGCAGTTCGAGATGCGAACCCACAAGCGCATCGTCGACATCCTCGACCCCAACCCGCGGGTCGTGGACGCGCTCATGCGCCTCAGCCTCCCCGCGGGCGTGAGCATCGAGATCAAGAGCTGAGATGAAGGGACTGCTCGCCAAGAAGCTGGGCATGACCCAGCTCTTCAACCCGGACGGCACGACGACCGCCGTCACCGTGCTCGAGGCCGGCCCGTGCAAGGTCCTCGGATTGCGCACTCAGGAAAAGGACGGCTACGCCGCCGCCCGCATCGCGTTTCTGCCCGTCAACGAGACGCGCATCAACGCCCCCCGGCGCGGCGAGTTCAAGAAGGCCAACCTCGAGCCGCACCGCCACGTCGTCGAGATCCGCAACTACGAGGGCGTCGAAGCAGGCGCCGACCTGACCGCGGACATCTTCAAGGCCGGCGAGATCGTGGACGTGACCAGCACCAGCAAAGGCAAGGGCTTCCAGGGCCTGATCAAGCGCCACAAGTTCAGCCGCGGCCCCGAGTCGCACGGCTCGATGAACGTGCGGCAGCCCGGCGCCATCGGCGCCACGGACGCGGCGCGCGTCTTCAAGGGCGTGCGCATGTCCGGCCAGATGGGCAACGTGCGCACCACGGCTCGCGCCTACAAGGTCGTTCGGGTCGATCCGGATCGGAACCTGCTTCTCGTCAAGGGCGGCGTGCCCGGCGCCCGGGGTGCGCTCGTGCTCGTCCGCGAGTCGACGAAGAGGGTCAAAACCAAGGGCCCGGCCGGCAAGGGGCCGAACCCGAGGAAGGTGTAGACGTGATCATGGCGCCTGCACTGCATTTAGGAACTGGCGTGCCAGGACGATTCGCCGTGCCTTCGCGCGCGGTGGAAGTGGCCTGGATGAACCAGGCCACTTGGCGCCATTGTCACTTCGGCCCGAAACCCGCACCCCAACACCGCGGTTTCGGGCCGGGAAAGGTAGAGGTCATCTAGAAGTGCCAGTACAGGCTCCCTTCTTCGACGCCCTGGGCGAGCGCAACGGCGAGGTCGACCTGCCCGACGCGATCTTCAGCGAAAAGCCCAACGTGCCCGTGATGCACCAGGCCTACCTGCGCCAGCTCGCCAACGCCCGCCAGGGGACCGCAAGCACGAAAACCCGCGGCGCGGTCCGCGGTGGCGGCGCCAAGCCCTACCGCCAGAAAGGGACGGGGCGTGCGCGGCACGGCTCCATCCGCGAGCCGAGCATGAAAGGCGGCGGCAACGTCTTCGGCCCCAGGCCGCGCGACTTCTCGCAACGCATGCCGAAGCAGATGCGGCGCCTCGCCCTGCGCAGCGCGCTCAGCCAGAAGGCGCTCGACAGCCAGGTCCGCGTGATCGAGTCGTTCGTCTTCGACGAGCCCAAGACCAGCCAGGCGCAGGAGCTCATGGACGCCATCGGCTTCGACAGCACGACCCTCGTCGTCCTGCCGGCGCCGAACTACACCGTGAGCCGCTCGTTCGAGAACCTGGGCCACGCCAAGGTCGTGCTCGCCCGCAACCTCAACATCCGCGACCTCTTCACGCACACCTACCTGCTCCTGAGCAAGGACACGATCGAGCTGATCGAAGAGAACTTCGGGCCGCGCCAGAAGGAGGCGGCCGAATGAGCACGCGAGCAGCGAGCGAGATCGTGA
Source organism: Candidatus Dormiibacterota bacterium (assembly GCA_046727555.1). GTDB lineage: Bacteria > Chloroflexota > Dormibacteria > Dormibacterales > Dormibacteraceae > 40CM-4-65-16. Next base: position 4,291 of record JBKPCW010000191.1, read on the forward strand.
TCGGTCCCCTCATCACCGAGCGCACCTACCAGCTCTACACGGAGGGGCGCTACACCTTCAAGGTCAGCTCGCGCGCGTCCAAGACCGAGATCAAGAAGGCGCTCGAAGAGCAGTACGAGTCGCAGAGCATCGAAGTCAAGAAGATCAACACCGTGAGCATGCGCGGCAAGAAGCGCCGCGCGTACCGCCGTCTCGGCAGCGGTCCGGTGGGCAAGACCACCGACTGGAAGAAGGCCATCGTCACCCTCGGCGAAGGTCAAAAGATCGAAGGATTGTTCGGGTCCGTCTGATGCCAGTTAGAAAGTTCAAGCCCACCAGCCCCGGCCGCCGCTTCATGTCGATCTCCGGTTTCGACGAGATCACGACGGACACGCCAGAGAAGACGCTGCTCGAGTCGCTTCCCACGCACGCGGGAAGGAACAACCAGGGGCGCATCACCACGCGCCACCAGGGCGGCGGCTACCGCAAGCTGTATCGCAAGATCGACTTCAAGCGCGACAAGCACGGCGTCCCCGGCAAGGTCGCGACCATCGAGTACGACCCCAACCGCAGCGCCCGAATCGCGCTGATCCACTACAAGGACGGCGAGAAGCGGTACATCCTAGCGCCGCTCGGCCTCAAGGTCGGGGACCCCGTCGAGAGCGGCCCCGACGCGGCCGTCCGGATCGGCAACGCCATCCCGCTCGAGAACATCCCCGTCGGCTCGACGGTGCACAACATCGAGCTGACGTTGGGAAGGGGCGGCCAGCTGGTGCGCAGCGCCGGGGCAAGCGCGCAGCTGCTGGCCAAGGAAGGCGACTACGCCGTGATCCGCATGCCGAGCGGCGAGCTCCGCCGCATCCATATCCGCTGCCAGGCCACGATGGGCCAGGTCGGTAACATCGAGCACGAGAACGAGTCCGGCGGCAAGGCCGGCCGAAGCCGATGGCTGGGCCAGCGCCCCGAGGTGCGCGGCTCGACGATGAACCCCCGCGACCATCCGCACGGCGGTGGCGAGGGCAAGACGGGACCCGGAGGCAACCCCAAGACGCCGTGGGGCCAGCCGGCCCTCGGCTTGCGTACGCGCAAGAAGAAGAAGGCGTCGAGCAAGCTCATCATCCGCCGCCGCGAAAAGAAGGGAAGAAAGAAGTAAGTGTCACGCTCCACGAAGAAGGGCCCGTTCATCAGCGCGCCACTCCGCGACAAGATCGAGAAGATGAACCAGACGCGCGACAAGAAGGTGATCCGCACCTGGGCGCGCGCGTCCGTCATCTATCCCGACATGGTCGGGCACACGATCGCGGTCCACGACGGCCGCAAGCACGTGCCCGTCTTCATCAGCGAGAACATGGTCGGCCACCGGCTGGGCGAGTTCGCGCCCACGCGTCACTTCCGGGGTCACGGCACTCACGTCGAGAAGACGACGACGGTCAAGTAGGAAAAAGTTGGCGACGATGGAAGTTTCAGCGGTCCAGAAATTCGTGCGCAGAACGCCGAGAAAGGCGCGGCTGGTGGCCGACTCCGTCAAGGGGATGAAGGTCGCCGACGCCCTCGCCTACCTCGAGTTCTCGCCCAAGCACGCCGCCAAGGACGTGGCCAAGGCGATCAAATCCGCGGCCGCCAACGCCGAGCACAACTTCAACCTCAACCGCGACGACCTGGTGCTCAAGCAGCTGCTGATCGACGAGGGGCCGACCTACCGGCGCCGCCGGCCGGTGAGCCGGAGCATGGCGCACGAGTACTTCCACCGCACCTGCCACATCACGGCGGTCGTCGAGGACCAGCCGCAAGGAGCTAGCAACTAATTGGGACATAAGGTTCATCCGAACGCGTTCCGTCTGGGGGTCTTCCGGCCATGGGAAGCGAACTGGTTCGCCAACCCCAAGGACTACACGAACATGCTCCACGAAGACCTCGAGATGCGGCGGATCATCCTCACCCGCTTGCGCAATGCCGGCATCGCCAAGATCGAGACCGAGCGCAGCTCCAACGCGCAGCTCACGGTCACCATCCACACCGCCAAGCCGGGCATCGTCATCGGCAAGGGCGGCGCCAGCGTCGACCAGCTCCGCGAGGACCTGGAGAAGCGCTTCGGCAACCGCGTCCGGATCTCGATCCAGGAGATCAAGCAGCCGGAGCTCGACGCGCAGCTGGTCGCCGAGAACATCGCCAGCCAGATCGAGCGGCGCATCAGCTACAAGCGGGCGATGAAGCAGTCGATCCTGCGCACCATGCGCGCGGGCGCGAAAGGCATCCGCCTTTACGCCGGCGGGCGGTTGCGTGGGGCCGAGATGGCGCGCCGCGAGCAGGATCGCGAAGGCCGCGTCCCGCTGCACACCCTGCGCGCGGACATCAACTTCGGCCGGGCCACCGCCAAGACAACATTCGGGGCGATCGGGATCAAGGTCTGGATCTACAAGGACGTGATCACGCCTGCCCAGCGCCGCGTGGCGCCGCCGGCGGAGGAGCCCGTGCCCCAGCCCCAGCCGCAGCCCCAGCCCGAGCCTATTGCCCCTCAGCCGGCGCCGGTCGAGGCAGTCGCCGCTCCGGTTGTAGAGCCCGAACCCGCGCCGGCAGCCGAGCCCGCCAAGGCGCCCGTGCGCCGTACGCGCGCAACGACGACCACGGCCAGGCCGGCCGCGACTCGCACCAAGGCCGCGCCCGCGGCGAAGTCCGCAACGACAACCACCAAGACGCCGGCCAAGAAGACGACCACCCGCACCAAGAAGACGGAAAGCTGATGCTGATCCCCAAGCGAGTCAAGTACCGCAAGATGCACCGCGGACGCCGCACGGGCATCGCCACGCGCGGCGCGACGGTCGCGTTCGGCGACTTCGGCCTGCAGGCGATGGAGGCGGCGTGGATGTCCAACCGGCAGATCGAGGCCGCCCGTCGCGCCATGACCCGCCACGTCAAGCGCGGCGGCCAGATCTGGATCCGCGTCTTCCCCGACAAGTCGATCACCAAGAAGCCGGCCGAGACGCGCATGGGCTCCGGCAAGGGCAACCCGGAAGGCTGGGTCGCCGTGATCAAGCCCGGCCGCGTCCTCTTCGAGATGGGCGGGGTCACGCCCCAGGTCGCCAAGGAGGCCATGAAGCTCGCCGCGGCGAAGCTGCCGATGAAGACGCGCGTGATCAGCGCCGCCGAGCAGGGAGGCGGACGATGAAGGTCGACGAGCTCCGCGTCCTGGAGGCCGACGAGCTGGGCATGCGCCTGCGCACCGCGCGTCGGGAGCTTTACGAGCTCCGTTTCAAGCACGCCGTCGGCCAGCTCGAGAACTCGAGCCAGATCTCCAAGGTCCGGCACGACATCGCCCGCATCATGACGGTGCTCCGCGAGCGCGACTTCGGGTTCGGCCCGACCGTGGCCGAAGAGCCGCTGGAGGCAGTGGCGGTCGCCGAACCCGAGCCCGAGCCCGAGCCCGAGGCGGTGGTGGTGGAAGACGAGCCGAAGCCCAAGCGTGGCCGCCGCTCCAAGAAAGAGGAAAGCCAATGAGCGACACCGCCACGGCAACCCCGACGGCACAGCAGCGCGGCCGGCGCAAGGTCCGCCTGGGCACGGTGATCTCGGACAAGATGGACAAGACCGTCATCGTCCAGGTCGGCTCGAGCAAGGCCCACCGCCTGTATCGCAAGACCGTGCGGCAGCGCGCGCGGTTCAAGGTCCACGACGAGAAGAACGAGTGCGGCGTGGGCGACCTCGTACGCATCACCGAGACCCGGCCCATCTCGAGGGAGAAGCGCTGGCGCGTACTTGAGATCGTGGAGAAGGCCAAGTAGCGCATGGTCCAGCAAGAAACAAGGTTGAAGGTGGCGGACAACTCGGGGGCGAAGGAGCTCCTGGTGATCCGCGTCGCCGGCGGCCACTACCGCAAGTACGCCTACGTGGGGGACATCATCACCGCCACGGTCAAGTCCGCCCAGCCAGGCGGGCAGGTCAAGAAGGGCGAGGTGGTGAAGGCCGTCGTGGTCCGGGTCAACAAGGAGTACAAGCGCCCCGACGGCTCGCTCATCCGCTTCGATGAGAACGCCGCCGTGCTCCTGGCGCAGGCGAACAACCCGCGCGGCACCCGTATCTTCGGGCCCGTCGCGCGTGAGCTGCGCGAGCGCAACTTCATGAAGATCATCTCGCTCGCACCGGAGGTCCTCTAGTCCACAGATGCTGAGAAACAAACCGCAACCCAAGCGCCGCTGGCTCGACCTCGCGCCCGGCGACCCCGTGATCGTCATCACCGGCAAGGACAAGGGCAAGCAGGGCGAGGTGCTGCGGACCATTCCCGACCAGCACAAGATCGTGGTCAAGGGCGTCAACCTGCTCAAGCGCCACACCAAGGCCGGACAGCGCCGGGGCGGCGTGCAGGTGGCGCAGGGGGGCATCGTCGACTTCGAGGCGTCGCTCGACTACTCGAACGTGATGCTCGTCTGCCCGTCGTGCGGACGGCCGACGCGGACCAAGCACACCGTGCTCGAGTCCGGCGCTCGCGTGATCGAATGCCGGCACTGCGGCGAGCCGTACGAGCGCGTGCGCAAGACGGAGGCACAGTAAGGCGTGGCGAAGGCCAAGCAGCAGCAGGCCCCGAAGAAAGAGCAGGCCCCCAAGGCGCCGGGCACAAAGTCGGAGCAGCCGCCGCGCCTCTTGAAGGCCTATCGGGACAGCGTGGCGGCGCAGATGACCAAGGAGTTCGACTACGCCAACGTCATGGAGGTGCCGCGGATCGACAAGATCGTCGTCAACATCGGCATCGGCGAGGCCAAGGACAACGACAAGGCCCTGGACGCCGCGACGGGCGACGTGCAGACGATCACCGGCCAGAGGCCGCAGCAGATCAAGGCGAAGAAGTCCGTCGCCGCGTTCAAGCTGCGCGCGGGCCAGATCGTCGGCATCAAGACCACGTTGCGCGGCCGCCGCATGTGGTACTTCCTCGACAAGCTCCTGAACGTCGCGCTGCCCCGCATCCGCGACTTCCGCGGGGTGAGCCCCGACGGCTTCGACGGCCGCGGCAACTACTCGCTCGGGATGCGGGAGCAGGTCGTGTTCCCGGAGATCGACTACGACAAGATCGACAAGCTCCGCGGCCTGGAGGTCGTGATCGTGACGACCGCCAAATCGGACGACGAGGCACGCAGCCTTTTGACCCGGCTCGGGATGCCATTTAGAAAGCGGTAAGAGGGAAAGAAGTTTTGGCGAAGAAATCTTCGATCGAGCGCTAGAAGCGGACGCCCAAGTTCAAGGTGCGGTTCCACAACCGCTGCCGCCTCTGCGGCCGTTCCCGCGCCTACATGCGGCAGTTCGGCATGTGCCGGATCTGCTTCCGCACCCACGCCGCCGAGGGACGCGTCCCCGGCGTGACGAAGTCGAGCTGGTGATGGCCACCGCCGCGCCGAAGGCGCCCGCGAAGCCGGTCAAGAAGGCCCCGCCCGGGATCGTCAGCGATCCCATCGCCGACATGCTCACGCGGATCCGCAACTCGAACGCGGCCCGCCAGTCCGAGGTGAAGGTGCCGGCGTCGCGGCTGAAGCTCGAGATCGCCCGGGTCCTCAAGGACGAGGGCTACATCGCCGGCTACGACGTCGAGGCCGACGGCTCGACCCAGACGATGCGTATCATCTTCAAGTCCCGCCCGGACCGCACCCGTGTGATCTCGGGCGTGAAGAGGATCAGCCGCCCCGGACTGCGCGTCTACGCGCGCAAGACCGAGATCCCGAGGGTGCTCGGCGGTCTCGGCATCGCCATCCTCAGCACGGCCGAGGGCGTGATGAGCGGAAGGCAGGCGACGCGCCAGGGGCTGGGCGGCGAGGTGCTTGCATATGTCTGGTAGGAGCTAGAGGAAAGAGAAGTTGTCGCGGATTGGAAAGCTGCCCGTACAGGTGCCTAGCAACGTGAAGGTCTCGGTGGAGCCGGGCAAGGTCGCGGTGGAAGGCCCGAAAGGGAGGCTCGAGCGTGCCCTGCCGGCCGAGATCACGGTCAAGCAGGCCGACGGCGAGCTCGTCTTCGAGCGGCCGTCCGACGACTTCCGCCACCGCGCCCTGCACGGCCTAGTCCGCAGCCTGGTCGCGAACATGGTCGAGGGGGTGGACAAGGGCTTCACCAAGCACCTCGAGCTCGTTGGCGTCGGTTACCGCGCCGTCAAGCAGGGCGAGGAGCTGGTGCTCAGCCTCGGCTACTCGCACCCGATCCGGTTCAAGCCGCCGAAGGGCATCAGCATCGACGTCCAGGACCCGACGAAGTTCTCGATCAGCGGGATCTCGGTCGAGGATGTCGGCCAGGTTGCGGCCAACATCCGCAGACTGCGTCCGCCCGAGCCCTACAAGGGCAAGGGCGTGATGTACAGGGGCGAGAAGATCCGGCGCAAGCCGGGCAAGGCCGGCAAGGGGGCCAAAGCCACCGCATGATCAAGCGACAGGACCGCAAGGTCAACCGCCTGAAGCGCCACAAGCGTGTCCGCGTGCACGTCGCCGGCACGCCGCAGCGCCCGCGCCTGGCGGTCTTCCGCAGCCTCAATCACCTCTACGCACAGCTGATCGACGATGGCGCGCAGCGCACGGTGGCCGCCGCCTCTACCGTGGCCATGAAGGCGAAGGGAAACGGCCTGGCGCAGGCTGCCGAGGTGGGCAAGGAGATCGCCGCGAGGGCGAAGGCCGCCGGCGTGACCAGCGTGGTGTTCGACCGCGGCGGGTTCCTCTATCACGGACGGATCAAGGCGCTGGCCGACGCCGCGCGCGAAGCCGGCCTGGAGTTTTAAGAAGTGTCTAGACAGATGGGTGGCGGCGGCCGGTACGGGGACCGGGGCGAGCGCTCCGAGCTCGCCGACCGCGTCGTCCGCGTCAACCGAGTCGCCAAGGTCGTCAAGGGCGGCCGCAAGTTCTCGTTCAGCGCCCTGATCGTGGTCGGGGACATGAACGGTCGCGTCGGCGCCGGCATCGGCAAGGCCCGGGAGGTGACCGAGGCCATCCGCAAGGGGATGGAGGTCGCCAAGCGCAACATGATCACCGTGCCGATGGTCGGCACGACGATCCCGCACGCCGTCGAGTACAAGTGGGGGGCCGCACG
>JBKPCW010000192.1:0-11068 GCA_046727555.1 Candidatus Dormiibacterota bacterium
GGACGGCGCGTCGCCCGGCGTGCACGAGTCGCAGTCGCGGCTGTGGGAGAACCTGGTCGGCCGCGGCCTGCCGTTCTGGCGCCACTTCTACCCGAGCCTCAGAACGACGTTCCCGGAGCCTCTCAAGGGCGTCGACGAGACTGCGTTCTACCGCGCGGTCAACAGGGCCCATCCTTCGTTTATCCGCGTCGAGGCCGACGAGGTCACGTACAACATGCACGTCCTGCTGCGCTTCGAGCTCGAGAACGAGCTGCTCGAGGGCAAGCTGAAGGTCGACGACGTCCCCGAGGCGTGGAACGCGCGCTTCAAGTCGTACCTCGGCCTCGACGTCCCGAACGACCGCGAGGGCGCGCTGCAGGACGTCCACTGGTCGTACGTCAGCTTCGGCATCTTCCCCGGCTACACGATCGGCAACCTGATCAGCGCCCAGCTGATGGAGAAGGTCCGCGCTGACATGCCCGACCTCGACGCGCAGATCGAGGGCGGCCACTTCGCGGGCCTTCTGAGCTGGCTGCGCAAGCACGTGCACCGCCACGGCCGCAAGTTCACGCCGAACGAGCTGCTCGAGCGCGCGACCGGCAAGCCGCTCACGGCGGCGCCCTGGATCGCTTACGTGACGAAGAAGTTCGGCGCCCTCTACGGTTTGGCGGCCGCGCGCGCCGGATAGTCGCCCGCCCGCGCCAGCATCCCCGGCAGGTCCTTGCCCAGATGGGCGCCGAGCCACCGCGAGGTCGCGATGAGCGCGTCCAGGTCGATCCCGGTATCCACGCCCAGGCCGCGCAGCAGGTAGACCAGGTCTTCCGTCGCGATGTTGCCGGTGGCGTTCGGCGCGAACGGGCAGCCGCCCGCGCCGCCGACCGAGGCGTCCAGCGAGACGACCCCGTCCTCGACCGCCGCGGCGGCGTTCGCGTAGCCGGTGTTGCGCGTGTTGTGGAAGTGCGCGCCGACGGTCGCCCCCAGCTCCCGCGCGCCGCGCACCAGCTCGTGCACCTGCGGCGGCACGCCGACGCCGATCGTGTCCGCCAGGCACACCTCGTCCGGCGGCACCGCCATCAGGTGCTCGACGATCTTCAGCACCCGCTCCGGCGGCACCGGGCCCTCGAACGGGCAACCGAACGCGACACTGATCGTGACCGTGATCGGCACGCGGTCGCTCCTGGCCCGCGCGACCAGCGCGAGCGCCGTCTTCAAACCCTCGGTCGTGGTCGCGTTCTGGTTGCGGCGGCCGAACTCGTCGGTGGCCGCGAACGCGTAGTGCACCTCGTCGACCCCGGCGGCCACCGCCCGCTCGTATCCCTTGTCGTTCAGCACCAGGCCCGCGTAGACCACGTCCGGCTTGCGGTGCAGCGCCGCCATGACCTCTTCCGCCCCGGCCATCTGGGGCACGAGCTTGGGGTTGACGAAGCTCGCCGCCTCCATCTTCTTCAGGCCTGCGGCGGCCAACCGGTCGCAGAGCTCGGCGCGGACCGCGGGCGGCAGCGTCTTCGCTTCGTTCTGCAGGCCGTCGCGCGGCCCGACATCGCAAACGATCACATAGATAAGGTAGAGGGCAGCAGGTCGGACATCGTCGCGGCCTGCGCCGACTGGCCCAGCCGGCGGACGCCGAGCAGGTCCTCGATCGTCGCCAGCAGCGAGTAGTGCGTGTAGAGGTGCGTGCTCGTCTTGTGGCCGAGGCCAGGCGTGACCACCAGCGTCAGCACCTGGTTGTCGCCGCTGTTGTCGTCCTCGTCCCAGGTGATGAAGAGCACGCCGTCGGACTTCCACGCGGTCGATGCGGTGATCTCCGCCACCTGCTGCTGCAGCCACGCGTCGCCCACTTCGACGTCGCAGTCGTGGGTGTCGTGGCAGCGGTCGGGCGTGATCCAGGAGAAGCGCGGCGCATCGCCCGCGAGGTCGGCCGAGAGGGAGGTCAGCGGGACCACGTTAGCTGGACACGCTCCGCCGTAGAAGGCGAACGGGTTGTGACCGGGGTCGTAGGGCAGCGGGCTGTCGAAGCAGCCTGCGTCCGTCAGGCCCTCCATGTAGGCGCGCCAGGTGACGCCGGCACGGGTCAGCTCGGTGCCGATGTCCTGGCGCGGCAGCACGTGGTAGCTGTCGTCTTCAACACCCCACGTCGAGCCGGACGTCAGGGCCAGGTAGTTGGGCAGGCTCGGGTGCGCGATCGCGTGGTAGTTCTGCGCCACGCCGTGTTGGCTCGCCAGCGAAGCGATGAACCGGCCGCTCAGCGCCTGCTCGGAGGAGTGGTTCTCCATCACGATGACGAAGACGTGCGGCTTCGTCGAAGGCGACGGGCTCGTCTCGGAGCAGCCGCCCAGTAGAGCGACGAGGAGGAGCGCGGCGCCCCGCACTCCTTCGAGGTTACGCGATCGGCGTCAGGCGAACGACCGGGATCTCGCGGTCGGTGACCTTGCGGTAGCCCGCGTACACCGGAGCGCTGGCCGCGACCCTGGCGTACGCGCTTTCGTACTCGTCGCCCTTCAGCAGCTCCGGCCGCGCCCGGAACTTGCGATCGCCCACCTCGAGCCACACCTTCTCCGGGTTCTTGCACAGGTTGATGAACCAGCCCGGGTGCGCGAGCGACCCACCCTTCGAGGCGATCAGCAGCCAGGATCCGCCGGCCTCCTGCACCGCTCCAAGCACGCTCGTCCGCTCGTTCCCGGTCCTCGCCCCCGTCGTGGTCAGGAGCACTAGCGGGATCCCGTTCATCTGGGGCGGCTCGGCCTTCGCGTTCTTCCGGTAACGGGAGACCTGCATGCCGGCGAGCGGTTTCAGAAGCTTGAAGAACACTTCGGTGATCCGCCTGCCGCGGGTGCCCTTCGGTGGAACCTCGAGCTGCGCCATGCTTTCGAACTCTAGCAACAGGCGGCGGGCGTGTCCGATTCCCTCCTAGCCGCGGCCGGGGTTGGTCGCCACCGCCGTGACCACGGCGGCGTTGACCGGCTGCGCGGCGATCGCGCACGACGCGGTGGTGGTCGCGTTGTAGCCGACGTCGGGCTGGACGGTGGCCTCGCACCTGCCCAGCGCCTGCTTGCTCACCGGGTCGGTCATCGTGAACGTGATCGTCGACGGCGCGACGGCCGGGGCCAGGCCGCCGAGGTTGCGCAGGCCGGCCGAGACCGCGCACGGCGAGGCGCAGCGGGACGTGTCCACCGACTCCACCGTGTAGATCGGCGGCAGCGTCGACACGTTGCCGAAGTCCAGGACGGCGGCAGGCGCGGCGATGCCGAAACCGGCGCCAGGGCGGTTGTAGTGCAGGTCGGCGTTCGTAATCCCGTCGACCGTCACCCCGTCCCGGATGACCAGGCGCAGCAGCGGATACGGCGGCGCCGAGCCGATGTAGACGTCCGCGCGCGCACCGGAGAGCTCGACGGCGTCGACGCCGGCGACCGTCCTGTGGTCGGTGCGGGTGCTGACGGCCGGACCGAGGAAAGCCGTCCGGAACGCGGCACCGTCCGTCAGCTCCGAGAGCTGCGGGAACGCGACCGCGAGGCCCTTCCACCAGGACTCGCCCGCGGCGGCCACCAGGCTCTGGGAGCGGGGGTCCGTCAGGTGGCGGACGAGAAAGTCGCGGCCGCGGAAGTAGGCGGCGTCGCCGATGACGATCGCCTCCACCCTGTCCACGCCGTTGCTGACGACGACGTGCTCCCTGTCGGGCCTCGTGACCTGGAGGTCGATCGTCCAGTCCGAGCCGGCGGCGCTGTAGCCACCCGTGATCTCGAAGCTGCCGTCAGGTGACAGCATGCTCTCGGCGCCGCTCTCCAGCGCCCGGGTCGACGGCAGTCCGAAAGGATCACACGCGGCGAGCGCGCAGGCGAGAACGACAGCAGCCAGTGTGCGGCTCATCGACGCAGGTAACGCCACCAGTTCAAACTGCGTTACCTCACCATGGCGCCCGCGCCGCGCAAGGTCAGCATCCGCGGCCGAGAGTATCGCGTGCTCCTGCCGAGCATCCGCGACCCACGCCTGCACGTGGCCGTGGTGCTACTCACGCTCCAGGCCCTCGGCCAGACGGTCCTGGACTTTCGCCTGTCCATCGCCCAGATCCTGGTCAGCCTCGCCGTGGGCGCCCTCATCGAGTTCGGGTACGAGTTCTTCAAAAACAGCGTGATCATGTGGCCGGCGAGCGGCCTGCTGACCGGCAACAGCACCGCGTTCATCCTCCGCGTCCCGGGCACGTTCCACGGCCAGTGGTGGAGCACGCACGGGATCTGGATCTTCGTCGGCGTGGTCGCGTTCGCGATGGCCTCCAAGTACCTGATCCGCTGGCGGGGACGCCACATCTTCAACCCCTCGAACCTCGCCCTGGTGCTGGCGTTCGTGGCGCTGGGGCCGCGCTTCACCGAGCCCCAGGACCTCTGGTGGATCCCGATGGGCCCGTGGTTGATCGTGACCTACGCGATCCTGATCGGCGGCGGGCTGTTCATCGCCTGGGAGCTCAAGCTGCTCGGTCTCGAGCTCGGCTACATGGCCGCGTTCGCGCTGTTCACGGCGCTCGCCCTGCTGCCCGTGCCCGACCACTGCATGATCGCGAGCTGGTACGCGGCGCCGATCTGCGGGCCGCAGCTGTGGCAGATCCTCGTCACCTCGCCGGAGGTGCTGATCTTCGCGTTCTTCATGGTGCCCGACCCACGCACCGTGCCCGACGGCCAGCTGAGCCGCCTGGTGTTCGGGGTCATCGTTGCCTTCCTCTCGGTGCTCTTGCTCGGGCCGACGATTCTCGAGTTCTGGACCAAGACCGCGATCCTGGCGAGCCTCGTGTTCGCGTGCGCCGGCAGGTTTGCCCTGGTGCGCTTGCTCGAGACGCTACGAGGCACGCGCCTGGGCCTGCCCATGGCGGCGGGCGTGTCGGTGCTGCTGATGAGCGCGCTTCCCCTCTCGGCCGAGGCTTCGCTGCACAGCCCCGAGCCGGCGCCGGAGCTGCCTGACGGCTCCACGGCAAAGCTCAGCCTGACCGTCGGCGACGGCCCCGACGTTGCGTCCTGGACGGTGAACGCGGCCTTGAGCGCCCTGCCACCGCCGAGCGGGACGGCGTCCGCGCAGGCGACGGGTCGGGTCTGGATGCTGCCGCCGATCCCGAACGTGACGATCCCCGACAGCGTGCTCGCGTTCTATCCGTCGATGACGCCGGCCCTGGCGCAGTCGTGGGCGCACGACGCGGTGCTCGACCTGATGATCGAATCCGAGGCGAGGCGGACGCACGACACCGCGCTGGCCGCGACCGGCGCGATCGGAGACGACGCCTTGAAGGAGTTCACCGACGTCATTCAGCAGGACGCCGCGGCGAACAAGTTCGTGCAGAAGACCTATTCCTTCGACCGCGTGCAGCTCACCTTGTTCTTGCCCAAGTTCAGCACCCAGGCGCGACGCCTGATCGGGGTGACGCTGCACGGCACGACCACGCTGGTCACGCGCGACGCATCGGGCACGGTGCTGTCGCGGCAGACGCTGTCCTACAACAAGAGCTGGGGCCTGAGCGACGCCAAGGGCGCGGGCATCAACCACCTCGTGCTGGTGAACGACTACACGGACCTCAAGCTGGCGTAGCCGCCGGCGGCGGCCCGCCGGGTTCGTACATCGCCGGCGGCTCGATGCCGAACGTGTCTGCGAGGCGGACGAAGAGGTTGAACAGCGACGCGTCATAGACGGCCTCGGCGATCTGCTCGTCGGACCAGCCGGCGTCGCGGAGCCCCTGCACCTGCTCGTCGGTCACGCGGTAGGCGTGCTTGGTGATGGTCTCGACGAACTCCAACAGCAGGCGGTGCGGACGGTCGAGGCCGGCGGCCTCGAGGTCGCCCGCGCGCAGCGCGTCCGCGACCTGCACGTACTGCTCGCCCTGCAACTGCAGGAACCAGCTGTGCGAGCTGAGTCAATACCGGCACCGGTTGAGCGCCGAGACGTAGGAAGCGATCATCTCGTGCTCCGCGCGCGTCAGCGCCCCGTCGGTGAAGTGCAGGCGTGACGCCTCGTCGATCGCGGCCAGGAAGTCGGGGCGCAGGCTCATCGTGCGCAGGATCTCGGGCACGACCCCAGCGCGGCTTGCCTTTTTGGTGCGCGCGTAGATCTCGGCGAGCGGACCGGTGGCGGCAGCCTCGTCGACCATCGTGATGCGCGGCATCCCTGCTCAGCCCTCCTCGAGTCCGTCCCACGACCAACTCGGCATCCGGCGGTCGGGCTCGACGTGGGCGCCCACAGGCGAGTAGGCGTTGACCTCGCGCGTGGCCCAGTGGATGTAGTCGCGCATGGCCCGGCGGAACTCGGGATCGTCTGGCAGCCCGGCGTCGTCCAGGGCCTGGAGGAAGCAGCGTTCGAAACGGTCGCCCCATTCGTCGGGCGCTCCCTGGCCGGCGTGGAGGCCGAGCATCCCGGAGTGGCCGCCGAGGTTGCGCGAGTAGCTCGCCGGGCCGCCGAAAACCTCGGCCCAGTAGGCGGCGAGGTTCTCGTTGTGACGTGGGCTCATGCCGTGCGAGAAGGCGTGGTTGAGCTCGGGATCTGCGATGCAGCGCTCGGTCGTCGCGGCCGCCAGGGCGAGGAAGGCATCGGCGCCGCCGGCGAAGTCGTAGATGGAGGGTCTGGTCATCGGTCTTGCCTCAGATTAGTGTTGCCTCTATGAACGACGACGAGGTCATTCGGCTACGAGCCGAGAACGCCGAGCTCAAGCGGCTGCTGCTGAAGCACCAGTGGTCGGGTTTGACGCCACCGGAATCGATCGGGGCCTGCCCGGAGTGCGCCGGGACGGCTCCGCCCGAGGGGACCGGCCATCGACCGGGGTGCGCCCTCGCCGCGGCCCTACGGGCAAGGAAGGTCAGCGCCTAAAAGTCGAGCCTGTCGACCGGTTACGGGTCTCGACGCATGAAGTCGCTCACCATCGTGGCCACCCGATCGGGATAGCCCAGCCAGGGCGCATGACCCGCTGACAGTACCTCCAGCAGCGCGTGGGGAATCGTGGCAGCCGTCATTCGCGCCACGTCCGCGCCGCCGAGGGGATCGTTCTCGCCCCAGATCAGCAGCGTCGGAACGGTGAGCTGTCGGAGCTCCTCTTGCCGTATCGCGAGCTCCGGCTGCCAGCCAGTCGGACAGATCATGGCGCGCAGTTCGCCGAGACTCGTGGCGGAGGCAAGCAGGTCGGACCCGGCGGCGACCAGGGCATCGATCTGGTCCGGGTAGGTGACGATCGTGTCCGCCTCGCCCATGACGCGCATCGTCTGCACCACGGTCTCCCGAGATGGAGCAGGCATGTTGGGCGGCTGCCCAGTAGGCGGCGCGGCTACTGCCAGCATTGGTGGCGGAACGTGGGTACCCGGCAGCAAAGGCGCCGCCCCGACTAGGACGAGTCGACTCACTCGATCGGGATGGGCGAGCGCGTACCACAGTGCCCACGCCCCACCCGTCGAGTTACCCAAGAGCGCGGTCTTGGCCACATCCAGGGCATCGAGGATCTCCGTCACGGTGTCGATCGCAAACGCGCGGTAGGCCTCGAGAGGTCGATCGACCGGGTCGCTGAGCCCGAATCCGGGGCGGTCCACGGCGATCGCCCGCACATCCCTAAGCCGCTCGAGGAGCGGGAGAAAGAGCAGCGCGGCCGGCCCGCTCCCATGGAGCAGGACAAGTGGCTTCCCGTCGCCGGCCTCGATCGCGTGGAGGCGCCGACCGCGCACAATCTCGACGTAGCGGGCCTGAGGTGAGGCTCCTGCGAGCATCCGTCTGTGAACCGCCGCAACCTCGTCAGGATGCGCGAGACCTCCCCCAGTCCCTTTGATTGCCGCTCCATGCTGCGCAGTCATTTCCAGCCTCCTCGTTAGTCCTCCGGCCCTGTGATCCGTTCCACGCCAAGCGTCACGCGCAACCCGCCGAGCGTCTAGGACAATTTGTGAACCCGGGCGGCCTAGTACATATTCAGAACCACTCAGGCGAGGCCAGACGGTAGAAACTACGCGCATGCGTACCTACGGCCAATACTGTCCGGTCGCGCGAGGAGCGGAGGTCTTCGCCGAGCGATGGACACCAATCGTCATGCGCAACATCCTTTACGGCTGCCGCACCTTCAACGACATTGCCGCCGGCGCTCCCGGGTTGTCTCGCGCCCTACTGATCCGGCGCCTTCGAGAGCTCGAGCACGCCGGTGTCATCGAGATCCGTCTAAAACCCGATGGCCATGGATCTATCTATGAGCCCACCGCCGCCGGGCGGGCGCTCCAGCCAGTCCTGACCGCGCTCGGAGTCTGGGGCGACCTGTGGATGGATGTCCGGCCCGAGCACTCAGACCCGGGGGTGGCCCTTTGGTCCTGGTGCCAGGTCTACCTGTACCGCGAGCGCTTGCCGGATCGGCGCGTCGTCGTCCGCTTTGAGTTCGAATACCGCGGGCGCCCGGACAGGACGTGGCTCCTGATCGAACGGGGCGAAGCTGAGCTTTGCGCCTTCGACCCGGGGTTCGGGGACGACCTCATCGTCACCATCAACGACCCGCTCACGTTCGCCCGATGGCACCTGGGGCACATCGACTGGGCCAGTGCGTTGCGGTCCGGCGGGGTCACAGTGACGGGACCGCGCGATCTTCGTCGAGCGCTGCCAACCTGGAACCGGCGGCCGGAGATCGGACTCCAGTTGCATGGTGCTCGCGGCCGAGCCTCGTCCCACGCTGCGGCGGAAGTACCGGCGCTGTAAGCAGGGTGGCTGGCGGGATTTGAACCCGCGACACCCAGATCCACAATCTGGTGCTCTGCCTGCTGAGCTACAGCCACCACGGCGCGGCCGACCAAGGCGGCCTGGGGAAGACCACGATTCTACCGAGGGCGATGTACCAGAATTGAACTGATGTCAAGCCCCGCCGAGCTCGACCAGATGATCCAGTCGGGCGAGCTCATCGAGTCCACCAACGAGATGACTCCCGAGTACCTGAAGGAGCTCAAGCACACGCTCATCGTCTCCGGTGACACGGAGCTGATCAGCGCCCCGGCCTACTACCTCGCGGCCAAGCGCGCGCCGAGCATCAACGCCTTCATGACCGGCATCGCGATCATCCAGGACGAGCTCGCGCACGCCCACATCGCCTACCACATCCTCGAGGAGCTCGGCGAGGACCAGGAGAGGCTCATCTTCAGCCGCGACCCCAAGAGCTTCCGCTACCCCTACGCCTTCGACGTGCCCCTCGAGAGCTGGACCGAGCTCGTGGTCGCGAACGGCTTCTACGACCAGGCGGGGTTCTGCCTGCTGGGCGACATTCACGACAAGTGCTCGTACGGACCCTGGAAGCGCGGCCTGAACAAGGTCATGCTCGAAGAGAACTTCCACCTTCGCAACGGCCGCACCTGGATGAAGCGCATCAGCGCCGCCGGCGGCGCTGCAAAGGACGAGCTGCAGCGCGCGGTCGACTGGATGTTCCCGCTGAGCGTGGAGTGGTTCGGGCTGCCGGACGATAAGAAGATGCACTCCAAGCAGCTCGACTACAGGCTCAAGGGGCTGACCAACGACCAGCTCCGCCAGTGGTGGCTGTCGCAGGTGGTGCCCTACTGCGAGCAGATCGGGATCAAGGTCCCGGCGCACAAAGAGACGAACGACGGCAAGGACGTGTACGTCCTCGACTACCCATTCCCCTGCGAGTTCGACGCCGACGCGAAGCGCTGGGACTTCAAGCGGCCCATCACCTGGGACGGCGTGCTCGCCCGCTGGCGCGACCGGGGGCCGCGCAACGCCGAGATGGTCGCGTTGTTCCAGGAAGAGTTCCACAACTTCCGAAAGACCCACCGCAAAGCCGATTCATGACCCAGCGTTACTGGGACGCGCTCGCCGAGGTCGATGACCCCGAGATGCCGGTCAACCTGGTCGACCTGGGTGTCGTCTACGGCATCACCGAGGACGACGGCGTGGTCGCGGTCGACCTCACCTTCACCGCGATGGGCTGCCCCGCCTCGGAGTTCATCCTGGACGACGTCCGCGAACGGCTGCTCCGTGAGCCGGGCGTGCGCGAGGTCCGCGTCAACGTCGTCTGGGACCCGCCGTGGACCGCGTCGAAGATGACCCAGGCGGGGCGCGACGCGCTCGAGGCCTGGGGCCTGGCGGTATGAGCGCGCCGGAGTCGCACTACAAGCGCGTCAGCGGCGACGCCGTCGAGTACGAGGTCTTCGCGCGCAAAGCGCGCGTCGACCCGCTCCACCTGGTGGGCAGTGTCGTGGCGCCGGACGCCGACCTCGCCATGGCGTACGCGCGCGCGACCTACGACGAAGAGCGGTGGTGCGAGATGGCGATCGTGCGCAAGGACGACGTCATCCGCCTGTGGTCGCCTGGGGACTGACATGAGCCTGTCCGACCTCGTTCTCTCGATCGCCGACAACAAGCAGATGCTTGGTCTTCGCTACGCCGAGTGGGCCACCCGCGCGCCCTCGCTCGAGGCCGACATCGCCGCCGCCGCCATGGGGCTCGACGACCTCGGCCACAGCCGCGTCCTGTACGGCTGCCTCGAGCCCCTGGGCAGCGACCCGCGCGGGCCCGAGCGCGAGACCGACCCCTCGAGCCTTCGCAACCTCGCCTACTTCGACGAACCGTGGACCGAGTGGAGCCAGTTCGTCGCCGCGAACGCGGTCCTCGACACCGCCTTCACCGCGATGATCGAGGCCTGCGTCGGCGGATCGGTCGAGGTCCTCCAGCACCGGCTGCGCAAGATGCTCATGGAGGAGCGCTATCACTTCCTGCACGGACGCAGCTGGCTGCGTTCGGGCATCGAGAAGGGGCCGCTGCTGCAGGCCTGGCAGGAGGCCCTCGAGCTCTTCGGCCCTCCGGACGGCGAGGTGCAGCAGCTGCATCAGGAGGGCAGGCTGGCGATGGGGCCCGCCGAGCTGAAGCGCCGGCTCGAGGAGCAGCTCGAGACCGAGGCCCCGAAGGTCACGATCCACTGGGAAGTCTGGGATCCGCTGCGCAGGCGCACGGCCGAAGGGGCGATCGACCCCCCCACTTTCGCCATGCTCCGCGGGCTCGAGGAGAAGAAATACGCGCCGCCCACCACCGCGACCTCAAAAGCCACGGCCTGACCCTGCCTGTCCGCACTGCAAGCAGCGGGACGCCGAGGTGATCTCGC
>JBKPCW010000193.1:0-8323 GCA_046727555.1 Candidatus Dormiibacterota bacterium
CGCAGGACCTGTTCCTGCAGCTTTACGAGAAGGGCTACCTCGTGAAGCAGAAGCAGATGGGCGCCTTCGACCCTCCGACCGGCCGCACGCTGCCCGACCGGTTCATCGAGGGCAAGTGCCCGATCTGCGGCTACGAGGAGGCGCGCGGCGACCAGTGCGACAACTGCGGCAACCAGCTCGATCCGATCGACCTGATCAACCCGCACCAGCGCGGCAGCGACGCGCCGGTCGAGTTCCGCGAGACCGAGCACTTCTTTTTCGACCTGCCGGCCTTCGGCGAGCAGCTCCGGTTGTGGATCGAATCCCACGACGGATGGCGTCCGAACGTGCGCAAGTACTCGCTCGAGTTCGTGCGCAACCTGAAGCCGCGCGCGATCACGCGCGACCTGGACTGGGGCGTGCCTGTGCCGCTGCCCGGATGGGAGGACAACCCCAGCAAGAAGATCTACGTCTGGTTCGACGCGGTCATCGGCTACCTGTCGGCCTCGATCGAGTGGGCGTCGGTCATCGGCAGGCCGGACGCCTGGAAGGAGTGGTGGCAGAACGACGATTCGCGCCATTACTACACGATGGGCAAGGACAACATCACCTTCCACACCGTGATGTGGCCGGCCATCCTGATGGGCGTCGGCGAGCTTCACCTGCCCGACGACATCGTCGCGAGCGAATACCTGCACATGGAGGGGCGCAAGCTCTCGACGAGCCGGGGCCATGTCATCTACGTGAAGGACGTGCTCGACGGCTACGACCCGGACGCGCTTCGGTACTACCTGATGATCGCCGGCCCTGAGAACCAGGACACGGACTTCACGTGGAGCGAGTTCGTCCGCCGCAACAACGACGAGCTCGTGGCCACCTGGGGCAACCTGGTCCACCGCACGCTGGTCAACGCGCACCGCAACTTCGGCGCGGTGCCCGACGCAGGCGCGCTCACCGACCGCGACCAGGCCCTGCTGAAGGAGGTCGAGGGCTCGCTCGACGTCGTCGGCCGGCAACTGGAGGAGGCGCGCTTCCAGAACGCGCTGAAGCACGCCATGGGCGTGGCGTCGAAGGTCAACGTCTATCTCGGCACCGAGCAGCCCTGGCACACGATCAAGACCGACCGGGATCGAGCCGCGACGGTGCTGTTCGTGGCGCTGCGCAGCGTCGACAATCTCAAGACCATGCTGGCTCCGTTCCTGCCGTTCTCGTCGCAGCGCCTGCACGCGATGCTCGGCTACGACGACGTTATCGCGCCGCAGCCGGAGGCCAAAGACCTCGGCACGCACCGCATCATCACCGGCGAGTACGAGGCGGTGGATCGCTGGAAGCCGTCCACGCTCGAGCCTGGCCGCAAGCTGCCCGAGCCGGCGCCGCTTTTCAAGCGGCTCGACGACGTGCAGGACTAGCGCGTGTTCGTCGACACACATCTCCACCTCGACGAGCTCGGCGACGCGACCGAGGTGGTGCAGCAGGCCAGCGCCGCGGGGGTGACGCGCCTCATCGGCGTCGGCGTCAACCTGGAGAAGAGCGCGAACGCCGTCAGCCTCGGCCACGCGTATGAAGAGGTCTGGGCCGGCGTCGGCCACCACCCGCTCGAAGCCTCGGAGCCCGACCTGGGCGCCCTCAGGGAGCTGGCCCGGGACGAGATGGTCGTCGTCATCGGCGAGATCGGACTCGACTTCGAGCACGTGGGCGGCCCGCACCGCGACCTGCAGATCCAGCGCCTGCACGAGATGCTGGCGATGGCGTTGGAGCTCGAGCTTCCCGTCGGCATACACAACCGCGGGGCTGCGGCCGAGATCCTCGAGGTGATCGGCGCCCACGGCGGGATCCGCGGAGTCATGCACTATTTCGCGCTCGACTGGGAGTGGGCGAAGCAGTTCCTCGACGTCGGTTTCTACCTCTCGTTCGCCGGCCTGGTGACTCGGCCCAGCCGCGACGAGCTCCGCGAGGTCGTGAAGCACTGCCCGGCCGACCGGCTGCTGCTCGAGACCGACTCGCCCTACGGCAACGCCCAGAAGAGGATGGGAGTGCCGAACCGGCCCGCTTTCCTTGTCGACACCGCCGAGGTGGTGGCGCAGCTGCGCGGCATCACCCTCGAGCAGCTCGGCGACCAGGAGCGCTCGAACGCGATCGCCCTCTTCCAGAAGATGAAGTGACGGACCCCGCCCGCGAGGCGGAGCTCGAGGCTCTGCTCCGCAGGCACGGGATCACCCTCCAGCACCGCCTTGGCCAGAACTTCCTCATCGACCCGCCATTGCGCGACGCCATCGCCGGCGCATCGGCGACCGGCCCCCACGACGACGTGCTCGAGGTCGGGGCCGGCGTGGGCACGCTCACCGTCGCGCTGGCGGCACGCGCGCGGCGAGTGGTCGCCGTCGAGTTCGACCGCAACCTGATCCCGGCCCTGAGCGAGGTCGTGGACGGTCTCGACAACGTCGAGATCGTGCAGGCGGACATCCTGCGCTACGACGCTCGTTCGCGATTCCCAAATGGCGGCGAGGTCGTGGCCGGAAACATTCCCTACAACCTCACCGGCGCGTTGATCCCCAAGCTCCTCGACCGGGCTCCGCGTCCGCGCCGCCTGTCTCTGGTCGTCCAGAAGGAGGTGGCGGAGCGGTGGACTGCGACGACGATGGCGAGCCTGGCCACGGTTGCGGTCCAGGTGTTCGCCGAACCGACGTTGTTGATGACGATCCCGGCCAGGGCTTTCTTCCCGGTGCCGCGGGTGGACTCGGCGCTGGTCGTGCTCGAGGTCCGCGAGCGACCCGCGGTCGAGGTCGACGACATGGACGCGTTCCTGCGCTTCGTCGAGGCGGTCTTCCAGTTCCGGCGCAAGCAGCTCGGTGGCACCCTGGCGAGGTTGGCCGGGCGCAGGGTTGCCGACATCGGCGTCGATCTCGCGCGGAGGCCCCAGACGCTGAGCCTGGCCGAATGGGAGGCCGTCTACCGCGCATTCAACTCGCGCGTCGGTCGTTAGGCTTCACCGGCGGTGGATCCGATTCGGCTTCCGGTCGAGGGTACCGGCGGCTTTCGCGGCGCGCTGCGGCACACCGCGTTCCGCAACATCTGGTTCGCGCAGCTGGCGGCTCAGCTCGCGGACAAGTTCCTGCTCTTCTCGCTGATCATCCTCGCGTACCACATCTCCGGCGGCAGCACTTCGGTCGCGGTGACGCTGCTCACGTACACGGTGCCCGCGGTCATCCTGGCTCCGCCGGCCGGAGTGATCGCCGACCGGCTGAATCGCAAGCAGATCATGCTCTGGTGCAACATCGGGCGGGCCGCGGTCGTGGCGCTGATCCCGATCGCGTCCGTGGTCCCCGGGCTCAAGGACGACTTCCTGCACCTCCTGCTCATCACCTTCGTCTTCTCGGCGGTCGGCCAGCTGTTCGGGCCCGCGGAGGCCGCCGTGATACCGACGATCCTTCCGCGCCAGGCGCTGATCACGGCGAACTCGATGTCGCTGTTGACGATGGTCCTCACGCTCGTGGTTGGCGGCGTGCTCGCGCCGGTGGTGTCGAGGATCGACCTCTACGCGCCTTACTGGTGCGCGGTCGTGCTCCTCGTGATCGCCGGCACCCTGATCTTCGCCTCCGACATCCCGCGCCTGGAGCGCCAGAAAGCTTCGCCGGTCGAGGAGAGCCGGAGCCGATTTCGCGTCCTGCTGCATGATCTGAAGGAAGGCGTGGACGCGCTCCGCGCCTCGCGGGGGCTGCGACTTGCCTTCGGCCAGGTGAGCATCGCGGTCCTGGTTCTCTTCATGCTCTACACGCTCGCCCCCGCCTACGTGAGCCGCGTCATCGGCATCGCCGCCGAGGACACGTACGTCATCCTCGGTCCGGCCACGGCGGGCGCGATCCTCAGCGCGATCCTGCTGGGCCAGTTCCTGCGCACCGTCGACCGCACCAGGCTGCTGGCGGGCTCGCTGCTCGCGAACGGCGTGACGCTGCTGGCGCTCGCCGCCGTGCCGGAGGCCATGAAGCATTTTCCCGACCTCCAGGTGCACAACCGGATCACGGGCGCGACGTTCAGCTTCCTGCTCGGCGTCGAGTTCGGCGCCATCCTGATCCCGGCCATCACCTACCTGATGGAATCGACGAGCGACGCGATCCGCGGCCGCATCTTCGCCCTGCTCTACATGGTCATCAACGGGGTGTCGGCCGTGCCCGTGCTGGTGGCGGCGGCGCTCGCCGACAACATCGGCACCGCTCAGGTGCTGGGCGGCCTCGGGGTGCTGTTGCTGGGAGGCGGCGCCGGCGTCATCGCCGCCGGGCTGCGCGCTCCTGAGCCACGAGCAAGAACGACACAATGACGATCAGGAACACGACGCCTCCGATGCCGACCGCGCGCACGACGGTCTCGAGGAGCGCCAGGTTGCTGCCGAGGAGGTAGCCCGCCCCGCCGACGACGGCGGCCCACACCAGGCCGCCGGCCGCGCTGAAAAGCTGGAACCGCCAGAACGGCATGCGCGACATGCCGGCGAGCATGGAGGCCCAGGTCCGCATCCCGACGATGAAGGGTGCGGCGAGCACTGCTCTGTCGCCGTGGCGGGCGAAGAAGAGCTCGGCTCGGGCGAGCTGCTCGGGCCCGATCCGGAACCTCGCGCCGAATCGCTCGACGAAGGGCCGGCCTCCGCGATACCCGAGCCAGTAGCCGAGGTCGGCCGTGCCCGAGGCGAGCAGGAAGCCGAACGCGATGACCACGGCCGGCGAAACATGGCGCGTCGCGGCCACCGCACCGACGAGGATCACCACCGCTTCGCCGATCCCGGCCCAGTTCACAGGCATTCATATACTGGACGACCCCATGCCCGAATATGGCGATCACGAGGCGTCCGACGATCCGCTCCAGGTCCTGCGCCACTCGACCGCGCACCTTCTGGCCGCCGCCGTCACCGAGCTCTACCCGGACGCGAAGTACGGCATCGGGCCGGCGATCGAGAACCCGCCGGGCTTCTACTACGACTTCGACTTCGGCAAGCCGATCGCCGAGGCGGACCTGCCGGCGATCGAGTCGCGCATGCGCCGCATCGCGCAGGAGGGCCGCCCGTTCGTCCACGAGACTCTGCCCCGCGACGAGGCGATCGAAGAGTTTCGGAGGCGAGGCCAGGACTACAAGCTCGAGCTGATCGCGGACAAGGTCGAGGGCGACGGCGTGAGCGTGTATCGAACCGGCGATTTCCTGGACCTGTGCCTCGGGCCGCACGTGAAATCGACTCGCGACCTGAAGGCGTTCAAGCTCCAGCGCGTCTCGGGCGCCTACTGGCGCGGTGACGAGAAGAAGCCGCAGCTGACGCGCATCTACGGCACCGCGTGGCAGACGCAGAAAGAGCTCGACGACTACCTGAAGTTCCTAGAGGAAGCCGAGAAGCGGGACCACAAGAAGCTCGGCAGGGACCTGAAGCTCTTCGCCATCGACGACCGCATCGGCCCAGGCCTGCCGCTGTGGCTGCCCGACGGCGCGACGGTCCGGCGCGAGCTCGAGCGCTTCATCGTCGACGAAGAGCTCTGGCGCGGGTACCAGCACGTCCGCACGCCTGACGTCGCGCGCCTCGACCTCTATCGCCAGAGCGGCCACCTGCAGCTGTACCACGAGTTGATGTACCCGCCGATGAGGTTCGAGGACGGGGAGGAGCTCGAGCTGCGGCCCGTCAACTGCCCGCACCACATCGTCGTCTACCAGACCGAGCTGCGCAGCTATCGCGACCTGCCGCTGCGCATCGCCGAGATCGGCAACAACTGGCGCTACGAGCGCTCCGGCACGCTCGCGGGGATGAACCGAGTGCGCTCCTTCGCCCTCAACGATGCCCACATCTTCTGCACCCCCGACCAGCTGATGGAAGAGGTCAAGGGCGCGATCGACCTGTCGCTCTACTTCTCGAAGGTGCTGGGGATCGACGAGTTCTGGTACCGGCTCTCGACGCGGGACGACGTCAAGGAGAAGTGGCTCGGGTCGGAGGAGCGGTGGCAGGAGGCGCAGGCGTCGCTGGCCGAGGCGCTCGAGTCGATGGGCCAGAAGTACGAGGTCGGCGTCGGCGAGGCCGCGTTCTACGGGCCCAAGATCGACTTCCAGGTCTACGACGCGCACCGGCGTGAGTTCACCAACTCGACGGTGCAGGTCGACTTTCAGCTGCCGGAGCGGTTCGAGCTCGAGTACGTCGCCGAGGACGGCTCGCGCCGGCGGCCGGTGATGGTGCACCGCGGCGCGGCCGGCGCGATGGAGAGGCTCTTCAGCTACCTGATCGAACGCTACGCGGGCGCCTTCCCGACCTGGTTGCACCCGACGCAGGTCGTGGTGGCGGCGGTGAAGGACGAGTTCAACGACTACGCGCGCAAGGTTGGCGAGCGCCTGCGCGGCGCGCGCGTCCGCGTCGACGTGGACGCCCGCTCAGAGCGGCTCGACCGCAAGATCCGCGACGCCAAGCTGAAGAAGGTTCCTTACATCGCCGTCGTCGGCGCGAAGGAAGTCGAGGTGGAGCACGTCAACGTGCAGAACCGAGCCGGGGAGAAGGTCGACATGCCGCTTGAGGCCTTCGTGCAGATGATCACGGCCGAGATCGCGGAGCGCCGCCGCTAGCTGTCGAACTTGATCTCGATCACGGTGTGCTCGCCGCGGCCGAGCAGCTGAATCACCCCGACCTGCTGGGTCTTCGACTTCCTGACGAACCGGACCTGGCCGCTCGTCTTGTCGTTGCCCGTGATCTGCCAGTCACCCGATCCGAGCCCGCTGGTGTAGAAGTCGGTCACCGTCGCGACGTCGTCGTTCGAGCTGAGCGTCTCCTGGCACTCCCGTGTGTCGCCTGGCGCGACGCCGCTGCCGACGTACGTGAAATCGCGCGTGACCGTCGCACCCGGGTAGCGCGGGAAGTCCGAGGGCATGCAGCTCAGGCTGCCTTTCTGGACGGCGTTGACGAGCGAGCTGAGGGCCCAGATGCCACCACCGACAACCAGCAACAGCAGCAGAGCGCAGCCGCCTCCCAGCCACCACAGCCAGGTTCGCGAGCGGCGCGGCGGAGGCTGTCCGGGACGCTGGGCCGGGATCCAGCGTCCGCCGTCCCACATCCAGTTCCCGTCGGGCGAGAGTTGCCCGACCTGGTAAGGGGCGTTCGCGGCCACAGCCTATTTATATGCCCCCGGACCCCTACAGACCTCCAGGTAAGCGCCCTCCACAGTCACCCTGCGCGGCGATCGGCACGATCTTGTCCGAGTTGAGATCGGCCATCCGCGGCTGGGACTGAGCGTCCCCGCCCGCCAGCAGGTGAGCGTCGTCGATCCACCCGCAGGCGACCATGTTGACGTTTGGTCTGCCGGAGATGAGCGTGGTGTCGCCGTTGCCCGCGTGGGGCACCGCGATCACGTCGCCGCGGGGTGACAGGTACTCGGCGTACGGCACACTGACCGACCAGGTGTGGTAGACGGAGCCTGTCCAGGTCAACCCCCGGGCTTCGGTGTAGGTGGAGTTGTAGCAGGCTACCCCCTGGGGCGACGGAGGCCCGGCGATCACACAGGCAGGTCCACCGAGTGTGAAGCGGCGGGTCGCCGTCGCCGGGTCGACGACGTGGAGCTCCAGCATGCCGCAGCAGAAGGGGCCGCCGCCCTGCGTGCAGGACGGCACCACGGCCAGCGCGAGGTTGTTGGTGCCGTGCCAGCCCACGGCCCAAAGCGAGCGTGCGCCGGACTCGGTGAAGAGGTTCACATGGTTGCCCCCGCCGTTCAGATCCTCGGCGTAGAGCCTGGTCGATGCCCCCGTCGCGCTGTAGTCGACGACGACGACCGCGATGCGCTGGTCGTCGGGGCTGACCGCGAACGTCGCCCGGCGTGAGGCGGTGGGCGCCGGCACGCTGGTCGCGCGACCCGTGGTCCCGTCCGGCGCGAGGAAGTGAACGACGCCCTGCGCGTCCATGAAGTAGGCGCGCGAGTTGCTGGTGCTCACAGGGAGCGGCACTGGGGCCCCGGCGGCGTTAGCGCAGCTCACGACCGGCGGAGTCGTGGCATCGGCGGCGACGACCCTGGCGTCGATGCCGACGAGGCTCACGGTGTAGCTGGAGCCTCCCTGGGCGCCGACGAGCAGGCCGTATGGAGATGAGACCGGCGTCGTCGTGGGCGTAGACGCGGGCGTCGCGCCAGCGGATGGCTGGGAGGAAGGGGACGACGACCCCTCGGCCGACGCCGAGCTGGCCGGAGAAGGGGAGTGGCTCGCCACGTTGCCGCTGCCGCCGCAGGCGGCGACGAGCAAGGTCGCCAGCAAGGCCAGCTTCATGGGTGCTGAGGCGTAGAACTGCGTTCCCACTCGCAAGGGGCAACGACATTTTGCGCGCCGGGTTACGTTTCCGGTACCATCC
>JBKPCW010000194.1:0-8124 GCA_046727555.1 Candidatus Dormiibacterota bacterium
ATGTTGTACAGCATCAGCGGCAAGGGCGAGGAAGCCGCGACCTGGCGGTAGAACTCGAGCAACTGCGGCTGGCTCATCGGGTAGTAGAAGGGCGGCGCGACGAGGGCGCCGGCGGCGCCTAGGTCAGCCGCGGCCACCACCTCGGCCGCGGCCGACCTGACCTGCGCCTGCGCCACCCCGCAGAGCACGGGCACCCGCCCGCCGGCGGCCTCGACGACGGCCGCGAGGACCTGGCGGCGCGACGGCTCATCGAGCGACGCCGTCTCGCCCGTCGAGCCCAGGGCGAGCACGCCTTGGACCCCGCCCGCGACCACGTGGTCGACGAGCTTGCGGATCGCCGGCTCGTCGACCGAGCCGTCCCGGTGCACGGGCGACGCAAGGGCCACCAGCACGCCGGAGAGCTCCGCGAGGTCGGGCATCGGGGCCTGATTATCCGCGAGCCTGTTTCTCGACGAATCTGTTGCGCAGGGTCCCGATACCTTCGACCTCGGCCTCGACGATATCGCCGGGCTGGAGGAACTCAGGCGGCGTCCGCGCGAAGCCCACCCCGTCGGGCGTCCCGGTGGCGATGATCGTGCCCGCGGGCAGCGTCATCCCCTTCGACACCCATTCGATGATCGCCGCGACCGGGTAGATCATGTCGCGGGTGCTGCCGTCCTGCTTGGTCTCGCCGTTGACCTTGAGGGTCAGGCGGAGCCCGGACGGATCCAGCTCGTCCCGGGTCACGATCCAGGGACCGGTGGGGCAGAAACCGTCCAGGCTCTTGCCCTTGAAGTACTGCCCGCCCCAGCCGAACTGGACGTCGCGCGCGCTGACGTCGTTGACGACCAGGTAGCCGAAGACGTGGTCCAGCGCCCGCGCCTGTGGGATGTTGGCGCCGGCGGTGCCGATGACGATCCCGAGCTCGACCTCCCAGTCCACCTGCGACGTGACCGCCGGGTCGATCACGACGTCGTCGAACGGCCCGGCCACGCTGGTCGCCGCCTTGGTGAAAACCGTCGGCGGGTCGACCGGCTTGCCGGCGGCACGTGCGCTCTCCTCGGCGTGCGCCTGGTAGTTGCGGCCGATCGCGACCACGTTGCCACGCGGGCGCGGCAGCGGGGCGACCAGGCGCAGCCCCGCGAGGCGGTGGACTTTGCCGTTCGCGCGCCTCGCCAGCGCCAGGCCCTCCTCGCCGGAGTCGATGAGGGAGAGCATGTCATCCGGCTGCGCCAGCTCGACGACCTCGTCCTCGCCGCGCAGCACGCCCAGGCGAGATCCGTCCTGCGTCCGAAACGTCAGCAGCCTCACGTGTGCGCCGCCAGGTCCGCCCGCAGGCGCTGGCCGATGAGCCGCGCGCACTCGCGCATCAGGTCGAGCACCTGCTGCTCGATCAGCACGCGCTCCTTGCTCGCACCGCACAGGGTGCCGAAGAACCTACCCTCGGCGGTGAACACCGGGTAGGAGACGAAGGTCTGGATCTCCAGCAGCCGGGCGACGCTGCTGCTCGGGAACTGCTTCTGGGCGTCGTCGGTGTAGTGGGGACCGCCCTCGACGACGAAGCGGCACACCCCCTCTGACCACGGCAGCGTCACGTCCTCGGGGATATGGAACACCTCGCTGCGGTTGACCGCGAAGACGATGTACTGCTCGTCGCTGAACAGGCGGGTCTCCGCGAGGTACGTCGAGCTCAGGCCGGTCAGGTCCGAAAGCCGTTCCAGCACCCCCCGGGCCACGGTCTCGAGGTCGCCGCCACTCCTGGCCGCCTGCTCGAGGAGCTCGCGCGCCGTCGGCGCCATGCGAAGTACGGTATCAATGTTGATCCGCAACCTGATCGGTCAGGATTGGACCGCGCCCGAGGTCGCCGAAAGCCTGCCGGTCTACAACCCCGCGACCGGCGAGGTGATCGAGCAGGTGCCGCTCTCGGGCCCGAGCGAGGTTAACCAGGCGGCCACCGCGGCATCGTCCGCCTTCGCCTCCTGGTCGCGCACCCCGCTGATGGAGCGCGTGCGCCTGATGTTCCGCTTCAAGGCGCTGCTCGAGGAGAGCTTCGAGGAGCTGGCGGCGATCGTCACGCGCCACCACGGCAAGACGCTCGACGAGGCGCGCGGCGAGGTCCGGCGCGGGATCGAGGTCGTGGACTTCGCGTGCGGCGCGCCGACGCTGCTCCAGGGCCGAACCCTGCGCGACGTATCGGGCGGGGTGGACCAGGACCTCTACCGCTATCCGGTCGGCGTGTGCGCCGGCATCCCGCCGTTCAACTTCCCGGTGATGATCCCGCTCTGGATGTTTCCACTCGCGGTCGTGGCCGGGAACACCTTCATCCTCAAGCCGTCGGAGCGCACGCCCCTGGGCGGCGTCCGCCTCGCCGAGCTGTTCGTCGAGGCCGGCTTTCCGACCGGCGTGCTCAACGTGGTCCACGGCTCGTCCAGCGCGGTCGAGGCGCTGCTCGAACACCCGGCGGTCGCCGCGATCTCGTTCGTCGGCTCGGCCCCGGTCGCCCGCCACGTCTACACGACAGCCGCGGCGCACGGCAAGCGCGTGCAGGCCCTCGGCGGCGCCAAGAACCACATCGTCGTCATGCCCGACGCCGACCCGGAGGTGGCCGTGCCGGCGATCCTGAACTCGGCCTTCGGCAACGCGGGAGAGCGCTGCCTCGCCGGCTCGGTCGCGGTCGCCGTGGGCGGCGCGGCACAGACCCTGCTCGACCCGCTGCGCGAGGCGGCGTCGCGCATGGTGGTGGGCCCCGGGGACGAGCAGGGCGTGCAGGTCGGCCCGCTGATCCGCGCCGAGCACCGCGACCGCGTCGCCTCCTACGTCGAGGCCGGGGTAGGCGAGGGCGCGCAGCTCGTGGTCGACGGCCGGTCCGAGATGTCGCGCCGAGGGTTCTTCCTGGGGCCGACGATCCTCGACCGCGTGACGCCGGCGATGTCGGTCGGGCGGGAGGAGATCTTCGGGCCCGTGCTCTCGGTCTCGCGGGCAGCCGACCTCGACGAGGCCATCGCCCAGGCCAACTCCTCAGCGCTGGGCAACATGGCGACCATCTTCACCCGGTCGGGCCGCGCGGGGCGCGAGTTCCGCGAGCGCGTCGAGGCCGGGATGACGGGGATCAACGTACCCGTCGCGCAGCCTTTCGCGTTCTTCCCTTTCAGTGGATGGAAGGGCTCGTTCTACGGTGACCTGCACGTGCACGGGACGGACGGCATCGACTTCTACACGCGCAAGAAGGTCGTGGTGACCCGCTGGTGATCGGGCGCCTCTTCTCGTGGACGGTGACGGCGCTGTTCGGCGCGCTCACCCTGCTGCTCGTGTTCGAAAGCTGGGCCCTGCTGACCAACCACACGCCGATCACGTACTACATCCGCCCGGCGGTGCACACGTACCCCGGCTTCGCCTTCGTGATCGCGGTCGTCGTCGGCGTCCTGCTCGGACACTTCCTGTGGGGCCCGGCGTACGGCCGCACCTCACCGGTCCGCAAACCGTGACCTTGGCCGTTACGCCAGACGCGATCATCGCCGTTCTCTTCGCCGTGTTCTCGCTCGTCGCGTTCCTGTTGATGCTCCAGGAGTCGCTGGCCCTCGGTCGCGGCCAGGACCCCGCCAACAACGAGGTCCGCTCCATCGTCCGCCGTTTCCCACGTGTGACCTACGCTTTCGCGGTCTTGATCGGCATGGTTCTCGGCCACCTGCTCTGGCCGTAGACACCCTCGCGGCGCAGAGCCGCCGCACGGAATGGATCGGCGTCACCCTCGTCCTGGTCTCGGCGACCGCGTTCGGCACGAACGCCATCTTCGCCAAGCTCGCCTATCGCGCCGGCCTCGGCACCACGCAGACCCTCGCGTTCCGCTTCCTCCTCGCCGCGTTGGGCATGTGGGCGCTGGCGCTGGTTCTGCGGCAGAACCCGCTTCGGTTCGACCGCAACAGCCTGCTCGCGCTGCTCGGCCTCGGCGCGATCGTCTACACCGGCCAGTCGCTGACCTACTTCACCGCCCTGCAGACTCTGCCGGCCTCGCTGTGCGTGCTCATCGTCTACATCTACCCGAGCCTCGTCGTGCTCGCCGGCGGGCTCTTCCTGCGCCGGCCGGTGTCGCCGTGGCACGCGATCGCGCTCGTGGCCAGCTTCGCCGGGCTGGTGCTTCTCGTCGGCGGCGCGGAGCTCCGCATCGGATGGGGCCTCGTGTTCGCCATCGCCGCGCCGGCCATCTACACCGCCTACATCCTGCTCAGCGAGAACGTCATGAACCGCGTGCAGGCGGTCGGCGCGAGCGCGGTCATCATGTCCGGGGCCGGGATCGCGTTCGCGGTGATCTCCCTCTTCCAGGGCGAGCTCAGGGCGCCGGCGTCCGGTGCCGGCTGGCTCGTCGTCCTGGCGCTGGCCCTCATCCCGACGATGATCGCCATCTCGACTTTCCTCGCCGGTCTGCCCCGAGTCGGCGCGGCCCGCGCGTCGCTGCTGAGCACGTGGGAGCCGGTCGTGACCGTGATCCTCGCCGTGATCATCTTCAGCGACCGGTTCTCATTCGTCCAGGCGCTTGGAGGCGTGCTGATCCTCGCGGCCGTCGTCATGCAAGCCGGTCGCGCAGGTCGGACAGCACCGAGTGCAGCTGGTGCGCTCCCCTGACATCCGACAGATCGAGTCCCCACTCCTTCTTGCTCAATAAAAAGGGATGTAGCTGCTCGCCGCCGATCGACCCGTGGCCTCCGGCCTGGTTCTCGAAGTTGACCTGCTTGCCCTCGATGAATGCGCCGAAGACGACCAGGTCGCCGCAGTTGGCGAACGAGTTCAGGCGGCGCAGCTGCTCGGCCAGGATGTCAGGGTCGTCGTGCGCCGCCAGCGTCTTCCGGAGACCGTCCGCGTCGATCGGCTCACCCCGGCGCAGGTAGCCGTCGTGGCCCATGACCAGCTCGACCTCGGGAAGTGCGGACAGCCCGCGGGCCAGCTCGTCGATCTCGCCCAGCTCCATCCTCGTGGTTCGATCCAGGAAGTAGAGATGGGCCAGGCCGCCTGACGCGGTCACGAGCAACCGGCGCTCCGCGGCGCCCGCATCGGGGCCGTAGCTCTTGCCCTTCGCCATCTCGATCCGGCAGCCCGGAAGCAGCCGGCTGAGCGCCTCGCCAAGCGGAAACGGCCTCGTCTCCACCTGGCCGTGGTCGGAAAGGACCACCATCTCATAGCGGTCACCGCATGCCCGCGCCACCTTCTCGATGGTGTGGTCGACGTGCTTCAGCACTCGCATGGTGGCCGGGTCACCCGGCCCGAAAGCGTGCGCCGTCTCGTCGTAGGCGTAAAACCCCGCGTAGATCGGCGAATAGCCCTCGCGCATCGCCTTGAGGACGGCGTAACGGGTCAGATGGTGGACGAAGATCTCTTCGGCCACCTGCGTCGCCACGTAGAGCGTGGCGGGGCGCCTGCCTTCGGCGCGCGACTGCGCGTAGTCCTGGATCGTGCGCCCGAACATCGCCACCGCCTGCCAGAGCCAGTCACCCAGGTGGACCGGATTCGCGAGGTAGGGGACGAGGACGTTCGCCGCCGAGCGCGAGCGCTCCTGCCGCCCGTAGCTGCGGTCCTGGTACGCGATCCCGAAGTCGTCGGCGGCCTCCCCCGGAAAGCACGTGGCGATGCATGCGCCTCCTCGCGTCAGCGGCCGCGTGCCGGCGAAGTACTTCTCGGCGACCTTCTCGAACGTCGAGCCAGGGCCGAACTGCACGAGGACGTGGCGCTCCCTGTCCCACCAGCGGAAGCTCGGGACCTCGCGGTTGTCGCCGTACAGGATCCCCGCCTGCGCAAAGGGCGTCGTCGAGGGCACGCCGCAGCGGTAGCGGTGGAGCTCGTAGCCCTCGCGCTCCATGAATCGGCGCAGAAACGGCATGTCGCCCCGGCCCAGCGCCTCCTCCAGCGCGTCGGCGCCGAGCCCATCGACGTGCAGAACGACGAGCCTGCGGCTCACCGCAGCTCGGCGAACACCGGGAGGTGGTCGGAGGCCCGCACGTTCAACGTCCACGCGCGATGGGTCGCCGGGAGGGCACCGCCGGCGTAGACCGCATCAAGCTTCTGCCCCGTCCAGTGTGTCCGGCGCAGGCCCCGGGTCAGCTCGACAAGCCCCGCCGCGTGCGCGGAGCGCTGGATCTGGCGCCACATTCGCAGGCGGGGAGGTCCGAACGTGTTCAGGTCGCCGGCCAGCAGTGTGAGCGGAACCGGCGGCCGCCTCGCGATGTCATTGACGATCGCGCGGAACTGCTCGAGCTTGTGCGCGAAGCCGATCAAGTCCAGGTGCATGACGTACACGCGGAGGCGCGGCGACTCGGCGCGGATCGCGATCCGGCGCTGCGGGGGGATCGCGCGCAGCAGCGTGCGCTCGACTCGGGTCAGGCGGAAGTCGGGCAGCTCGCTCAAGGACACGACCTCGGGCTCGTTCTCAAACAGCCCCCTGCGCCAGACCAGGGCGTTCGCCTGCACGCGACCGCGGAACAGCTGCGCCGCGGCCTGGAAATGCTCGTAGCCGTCGCCCAGCGCTTCCGCGACGGCCGCCGCGTCGGAGCGCCCGTCGTGGACCGAGGCCTCCTGCAGCCCGCACAGGTCGAGGCCGCGGAAGTCGTCGCGCGTGCGGACCGTCTCCAGCACCTGGCCCAGGCGCTGGCCGAGGAGGATGTTCCACGTACACAACCTCACATCACTATCCTGCCCGCAAATGGCCGCCGCGTTCCTGCAGCTCGACTACCTGTACACGCCGTCGGCAGACGTCGCGCAGGATGCGAGGTTCTACACCGACGTCGTCGGCGGGCGCGTGGCCTTCGCCGTCGAGGGCATGGGCGCGCGCGTGGCGATGATCGAGCTCACCGACGGGCCGCCGCACATCCTCCTGACCGATCATCTCGACGGAGAGCGCGCCGTCTACATCTACCGCGTCGACGACCTCCGCAAGGCCGTCTCCGCCTTGAAGCGGCGCGGCCTCGAGGACGAGCGCCGGCTCGAGATCCCCATGGGACCGTGCTCTTCCTTCACGCTGCCCAACGGTCACCGCATCGCCCTCTACGAAGCCTCGCGGCCGGAGGTGATGAAACATTTCCTCGGCCGTCGCGATTTCTGACGTGACATGAGCACCAAGCGCTGGATTCTCGGCGCGGCGGTGCTCGGCTCGGGGATCGTCTTCCTCGACTCGACGGTTGTGAACGTCGCCCTGCCGCGCATCGGCCGCGACCTCCCGCGCATCTTCCTCGGGGTGCTCGAGGGCCAGTCGTACGTGTACAACGCGTACCTGCTGACCCTGAGCGCGCTCCTGATCCTGGCCGGCGCGGTCAACGACTTCTACGGACGCAAGCGCACGTTCCTGCTCGGGCTGGTCGGCTTCGGCGCGACCTCGGCCCTTTGCGGCCTGGCGCCGAACATGGAGCTGTTGGTCCTGTTCCGCGTTCTCCAGGGCGCGGCCGGGGCCCTGCTGGTGCCCGGGTCGCTGGCTCTCATCACGGCCAACTTCTCGGGCGAGGAGCAGGGCCGGGCCTTCGGCCTGTGGGCCGGCGCCTCGGGCGCCACGACCATCCTCGGCCCGGTGGTCGGCGGCATCTTCGTAGACACGATCTCCTGGCGCGCCGCGTTCCTGATCAACCTTCCGCTGGTGGCGGTCGCGGCGTGGGCGACGTGGCGGCACGTGCCGGAAAGCCGCGACGAGGGCGCGACGCGCGCGTTCGACTGGTTGGGGGCGGCCATCGTCGCGCTGGCGGTCGGCGGCCTCGCGTTCGGAGCCATCTACGGCCAGCAGCGCGCCTGGCGCGACCCGCTCGGGTACGTGATCCTCGGGCTCGGTGTCGTGGCCACCGCGGCGCTGCCGTTCTGGATGCGGACGGCGCGGCATCCGCTCATCCCGCTCGAGCTCTTCCGGTCGCGCAACTTCACCGTCACCAACATCTCGACGCTCCTGATCTACGGCGCGCTGTACGTCGTCTTCTACTACCTCGGCCTCTTCCAGCAGGGCACGCTCGGGTATACGGCCGCGGCCGCAGGCGCGGCGGGAATCCCCGGGACGCTGTTCCTGATCTTCTTCTCCCCTCGGTTCGGGAGCCTCGCCGCCAGGTACGGACCACGCATCTTCATGGCGGTCGGGCCGCTGATCATGGGACTGGGCGTGCTCTGTTTCGCGCGGGTGCCATC
>JBKPCW010000195.1:0-7660 GCA_046727555.1 Candidatus Dormiibacterota bacterium
TCATTCAGCCATCCTCACTGGCCTCGAGCCGACCCCGCAACCCAGCCCGTTAACGCGACTGTGCGCTGTCCGGGCATTCCCGCTTGGCCATAACCCCGCCTGGCGCACACTCGGCCTCCCCTAAAAAGTGGTATTGACCACTTGAGAGATTTGTGTTTAACTTCCCCCTTGTGAGGCAGGGGAGGGCTATACCACTTGAGTAAGCAAGAGGACGTCAGGGACAAAGTCCTCGACCTCATCGAGTCGGTCACGGTGGGGGAGGCCATCCCCGCGGAGCGCCAGCTCGCGGCCGACCTGGGGGTGTCGCGCCTGACCCTGCGGGCTGCGCTGGACGAGCTCGTCCGCGACGGCCACCTCGACCGCCGCCACGGCAGCGGCACCTACGTCACCGAGCCCAAGATCGCCCAGCCGCTGACGCTCACCTCCTTCAGCGACGACATGCGCCGGCGCGGCATGACCCCGGGGAGCAAGACCCTCGAGCTGACCACGACCAGCGCCGGGGCCAGGCTCGCGCACCGCCTCGGCGTCTCGCCCGAAGCCGGGCTGGTGAGGGTCAAGCGCCTCAGGCTTGCCGACAACCAGCCGATGGCGATGGAGGTCCTGCACGTCCCCGAGGCCCTGGTCCCGGGGCTGACCAGGCAGGACTTCGAAGACCACTCCTTTTACGAGCTGCTTCGAGAACGCTACGGCATCACCATCGCGTCCGGCACGCAGTCGATCGAACCGACCGTCACGAGCGAAGAAGAGTCGGAAGTCCTCAACGTGCCGCTCCACACGCCCGCGTTCCTTTTCGAGCGGACGACCGTCTCCGAGTCAGGGCGGATCGTCGAGTTCGTCCGCTCCATCTACCGCGGCGACCGTT
Source organism: Candidatus Dormiibacterota bacterium (assembly GCA_046727555.1). Classification (GTDB taxonomy): domain Bacteria; phylum Chloroflexota; class Dormibacteria; order Dormibacterales; family Dormibacteraceae; genus 40CM-4-65-16. Next base: position 863 of record JBKPCW010000195.1, read on the forward strand.
ATCGCCTGGTCGCCGATCTCGTGCCCCAGCGGAGCCGCAACGGACGCTCGGCCGGCGTCCCGCGCGCGACCGCGGCGGGGGCGAGTGCAACGCAAGGCGACCACAACGATGGCGCTCCCGCGCCACATTCCACAAAGAGGGGGAAACCAACCAGATGAATCTTCGGAAACCATGGGTGACCGTCGTCTCGGTTGCCGTGGCATTGGTCGCCGCCGCGTGCGGCGGCACCAGCGGCACGAGCAACAACCCGTCGAACGAGAGCGGCACGCTGACCGTTTGGCTCATGAACGGCAGCGCCCCGCCGAGCATCATCGACGAGGTCAACACCGACTTCAAAGCCAAGTATCCGAACGTGACCGTCAACGTCGAGATCCAGCAGTGGGGCGACATCGGGACCAAGCTCGACACCGCCCTCCCCGGCAACACTCCGCCGGACGTCGTGGAGCTCGGCAACACCCTGGTGGCCAAGTACGCCGCGGCCGGGGCGCTCGAGGACATCACGGGCAAGAAGACCGGCTTTGACAACTCCAGCTCATGGCTGCAGTCCCTGACCGACTCCTGCACCCAGGGCGGCAAGCTCTACTGCGTGCCGTACTACGCGGGCAGCCGCGCGATCATCTACCGCAAGGACTTCTTCGCCTCGGCCGGCGTCACGCCGCCGACCAGCATGGACGAGCTGCTCACCACGGGCCAGAAGCTGATGGACGCGCACAGGTCCGACCCGAACTTCTCCGCGCTCTACTACCCCGGCAAGTACTGGTACGCCGCGCTTCCGTTCGTCTGGGACTTCGGCGGCGACATCGCCACCCAGTCGGGCGGCAAGTGGACGGGCTCTCTCGACTCGTCGAGCTCCCAGCAGGGACTGACGACGCTCAACAACCTGGTCACCAAGCTTTCGCGCGCCGATAAGAACGGCGATGAGGCGAAGCAGGACCAGGCCTTCGCGCAGGGCCACATCGCGATGATCATCGCCAACGGCTGGGAGGTCGGAGTCATCACCGACGCCAAGTCGGGCAACCCGGCCCTGAAGGACCAGCTCGGCGCCTTCCCGATCCCAAGCCACAACGCGGGCCAGTCCGCTCCGGTGTTCCTCGGTGGCTCGGACCTCGGCGTCGCCGCTCGCAGCAAGCACCAGGCATGGGCCAACGCCTGGATCGCGACGCTGACCGGCAACAAGCACATGGCGGAGATGGCGACCGTCGGCGGCGTCATCCCCAACACCACGACGATGCTCAACCTGGGCACCGGTCTCAACTCGACCTTCTACAACGCGGCCAAGAACAGCAAGTTCGTCCCCAACTCGCAGAACTGGGCGAGCGTCGAGAACGCGAACGTGCTTCCCGACATGCTGGTCAAGATATTCACCAAGCAGCAGGCGATCCCTGACGCGACCAAGGCGGCCAGCGCCAGGATCACCACGATCCTGAACGGCGGCGGCTAGCAGCCGAACAAGAGAAAAGACAAGGGGGCTGGTTCGATGGGAGTGGCGGTTTCCACGCCTGACCGTCGGCCAGCCTCCAGTCACGCGGAGCGATTTCAAGCGCGGCTTCTGCCGTACGCGCTGATCACGCCCGCCATCGCGGTGATCGCCGGCGTCCTCGGCTTTCCTCTCGCCATGCTCGTGTGGCTGTCCCTGCAGCACTACGGGCTGAAAGAGCTGATCGCCCACCAGGGCATTTGGGTCGGGCTCGGCAACTACCGCGAGATCGTCACCGACCCGCTATTCCACCAGGTCCTTCTCCGCTCCCTCGCCTTCACCTTCGCCTGCGTCGCCCTCACCGTCGTCCTCAGCACCCTGATCGCGCTCCTGCTGACGAAGGTGCGACGCGCGGTCCGCGTGCTCGTGATGAGCGCGCTCGTTTTCGTCTGGGCGACGCCCGTGATCGTCACCGTCGACATCTGGCAGTGGATGTTCGACTACGAGTTCGGGGTCATCAACTATTTGCTGACCCAGCTCCACGTCGGCAATTTCATCCACCACAACTGGTTTGACAACCCCGTCCAGGGCCTCGCGGTGCTCGTCCTGGTCGTCGTCTGGGGCGCGATCCCCTTCGTGACGATCACGGTTTTCGCGGGCTTGCTGCAGGTGCCGTCGGAGCTGCTCGACGCGGCCGAGGTCGACGGCGCGGGCGCCTGGCAGCGCTTCCGCTTCGTCGTCGCCCCGATGCTCAAGCCGATCTTCCTGATCGTGACCTGTCTCTCCACGATCTGGGACTTCGGCGTCTTCAACCAGATCTACGTGCTGCTCAACGAGCGGCCGAGCTCCGACTACTACACGATCGCCATCTACTCCTACCGCGAATCGTTCGGCGTCTCGCAGTACGGCCTCGGGGCCACGATCGCGGTCCTCCTGGTCTTCGTCCTGGTGATCGTCACCCTCTTCTACGTCCGGGAGACGATCAAGGTGGCCGAGATCGCATGATCGCCGAGCGAGTCGGCACCCGCCCCCGCGAAGAAGCGCGTCCGCTCAATGCCGTGCGCGCGAGCGACCGTGTGAAGCAGCTCGTCTACGACCTCGCCGGCGTCGTGGTGGCCGTGGTGATGCTGTTCCCGATCTACTGGATGGTGATCACCGCGTTCAAGCCGGGCCGCGACATCCTTACGCTGGCGCCGAAGTGGTTTCCCGCGCCGGCGACGCTCGACAACTTCAAGGACGCGATCGCGCGTCCGTTCTTCCTCGACGACGTACGCAACAGCCTGGTCATCGTCGGCGTGATGCTCGCCCTGTCCCTGCTGATCGCGTTCCTCGCCGCGGTCGCCACCGCGCGTTTCGGGTTCAAGGGCCGGACCGGGTTCCTCGTGATGATCATCGGCGTGCAGATGGTGCCCCTGAACGCGCTGATCATCCCCATCTACATGCTTCTCGACAACGTGGGCCAGATCGACGCGCTGCCTGGCGTGATCGCGGTCTACCTCGCGGTGGTGCTTCCTTTCATGGTGTGGACGCTGCGCGGCTTCGTCGCCAATATCCCGCCCGAGCTCGAGGAGGCGGCGATGATCGACGGCTGCACCAGGGTTGGTGCTTTCTTTCGGATCACGTTCCCCCTGGTCGGGCCGGGGCTGGTCGCCACCGCGATCTTCGGCTTCATCCAGGCGTGGAACGAGTACATCGTCGCCTACGTCCTTCTGTCCAGCCCGCACAACCAGACGCTGACGGTGTGGCTCGCGTCCTTTACCACCAACCACGGTCCCGAGTGGGGACCGCTGATGGCCGCCGCGACCCTCACCGGGCTTCCGGTCGTCGCCTTCTTCCTACTGCTCCAGCGCTACCTGGCCGGCGGGCTCACGGCCGGGGCGGTCAAGGGATGAGCCGGCTCCAGCGGCTCGCGCTCGGCTGCCTGCTGCCTGGATTCGAGGGCGATACGCCCCCCGACTGGGTGCGGCGTCGGGCCGCCGAGGGCCTGGGCGGTCTGGTCCTGTTCGGCCGCAACGTCGAATCGAAGGGGCAGGTCCGGCGCCTGACCGACGCCCTGCATGCCGAGCGTCCGGAGCTCGTGGTCGCGATCGACGAGGAGGGAGGCGACGTGACGCGCCTCGAGGCGAGGACCGGCAGCTCCTACCCCGGCAACCTGGCGCTCGGATTCGCCGGCGATCCGCGCCTGACGGCCGAGGTAGCCGCCGCGATCGGGTCCGAGCTGCGCGAGGCAGGCGTCGACCTCGACCTCGCCCCCGTGGCCGACGTCAACACCAATCCGCTGAACCCGGTGATCGGCGTGCGCTCGTTCGGCTCGGACGCGGCGGCCGTGGCGCGGCACACGGCCGCCTACGTCCAGGGCATGCAGGGCGCGGGCGTGGCGGCGTGCGCCAAGCATTTCCCGGGCCACGGCGACACTTCCATCGACTCCCATCTCGCGCTGCCGATGGCGGACGAAGACCCGCGCCTTCGCGCTCTGGAACCCTTCCAGGCGGCGATCGGGGCCGGCGTCCGCGCGATCATGAGCGCTCACATCGTGGCTCCCGCGCTCGACGACCTCCCGGCGACGATCAGCCCGCGGATCATGACGGGCCTGCTGCGTGACGAGCTCCGCTTCGACGGCCTTGCCATCACCGACGGTCTCGACATGGCGGGGCTCAGCGGCGAGCGCGGCATCCCCGAGGCGGCGGTGCTGGCCCTGATCGCGGGCTGCGACGCGCTGTGCGTCGGTGGCGGCCCGAGCGACGAAACCGTGGTCGACGCCATCGTCACGGCGATCGTGCACGCGGTCGAAGAGGGCCGGCTCTCGGAGGCGCGGCTGTCCCAGGCCGCCTCGCGGATGAGAAAGGTCCGGCCGGACGCCTCCGGGCGAGAGGTCAACCGTGGCGCCGCCCTCGAGGCGGCGCGGCGCGCCGTCTGCGCCGACGGCGACGTGAGCGTCGGCGCCGAAGCCCGCGTCATCCACCTCGACTCGCCCGGTTCGCTCGCGGCCGGCGAGATCCCGTGGGGGATGGAGCAGTCGCTGGCCGCGCGTGGCGTCCGCCTCACCGCGACCGGCCGGGTCGTGGTCGAGGTCCGCGACCTCCATCGCCGTGACCGTGCGGCCGTCGACGCGCTGCTCGCCCGCCACCCCGACGCGGTGCTGGTCGAGATGGGCTTGCCCGCCTACCGCCCGGCGGCGGCCCGGGCCTACGTCGCCACCCACGGCTCGGCGCGCGTCCTCGCCGACGCGGCGGCCGAGCTCATGGTGAGATGACCCCATGAGCGAGGAGCTGCACCCGCGGGCCGACGAGCTGGACGACCTCAGCGCCTACGAGCTCGTCGCCCTGATGCACGCCGAGGACCACAACGCCGTGAGCGCCATCGCGCCCGAGCTGGAACGCATCTCGGAGGCGGTCGACGCCATCGCCGACCGCATCCGCTCCGGGGGCCGCCTCCACTACTTCGGCGCCGGGACGAGCGGATTCATCGCCGCCATGGACGCGGCCGAATGCCCCGCGACGTTCGGCGTCGCACCCGACCTGGTGCAGGCGCACACCGCGAGCGAGCCGGACGAGGAGGACGACAGGGGCCTCGGCCAGTCGGCGGCGAGCGCGGCCAAGGTGAGCCCGCGCGACGCCGCGGTCGGCATCAGCGCCAGCGGCCGGACCGCGTTCGTGATCGGCGCGCTCGAGGAGGCGACGGCCCGCGGAGCGCTCACGGTTGCGGTCACCTGCAACCGTCTCTCGCGCATGGGCCGCGGCGCCGACATCGCCATCGAGGTCGAGACCGGCCCCGAGGTCATCGCGGGGTCGACGCGGCTCAAGTCGGGCACCGTGCAGAAGCTCGTCCTCAACATGCTCAGCACAGGTGTGTTCACGCGCCTCGCTCACACGCACCGGGGGCGCATGGTCGGCGTCGTCGCGTCCAATGACAAGCTGCGCGTCCGCGCTGCGCGCGTGGTCGCCGACCTGGCCGGCGTCTCGACCGACGAGGCGGAGCGCGTCCTGTCCGACGCCGACGGCAGCGCCAAGCTCGCGATCGTCATGCTGCGTCACGACGTTTCCGCCGCCGAGGCGCGGGAACGGCTGGAAGCGGCGAGCGGCGACCTGAAGGCGGTGCTGCGGTGAGGGTCCTCTTCCGCGGGCCGCTTCACGCAAGCGCCGCCGATTCCCTGCTGGTCGAGGGCGAGGTCATCACCTGGGTCGGCCGCGGCCGGCCGCCGGAGCATCCGGACGAGGAGATCGTCGCCGGGCCGGGCGAGATGATCGCGCCTGGCTTCATCGACCTGCAGGTCAACGGCTTCGCCGGCCACGACGCCGCGGCGGGCGCGGACGCGATCGCTGCCATCTCCGAGGCCCTTGCCCCGACCGGCGTGACCGCGTTCCTCCCGACCATCATCTCCGAGCCGGTCGAGGTCGGCGCCGCGTTTGCCGCCGCGGTCGGCGCGGCCGCCGAGGCGCCAGGCGCGCGCGTCCTGGGCGCGCACATCGAAGGCCCCTTCCTCAACGCGTCGTTCCGAGGCGCGCACATGCGGTCGCACCTCGCCGAGCCGACGCCGGAGAACGTCGAGGCCGTGCAGGCCGCGCGCCCACGGCTGGTCACCCTCGCGCCGGAGCTATCCGGGGCGCTGGCCGCGATCGAGCGGCTGCACCGCGCCGGCATCGTGGTCGCCGCCGGTCACACCGGCGCCGATTTCGAGCAGGGGCGCAAGGCGATCGCCGCCGGCGTGCGCTTCGCGACGCACGTCTACAACGCCATGCCTCAGGTCCACCACCGCCGCCCGGGCATCGCGCTCGCGCTGCTGCTCGACGCGCGGGTGACGACCGGCCTGATCGCCGATGGCGAGCACGTCCATCCCTCGGTGTGCGAGCAGCTCGTCCGCATCAAGGGCACGTCCCGGATCGCGCTCACGACGGACCAGACCGCTGCCGCGGGCGTGCCGCCTGGCGCCTACGCCCTCTCCGGCCGCGCCGTGCACAGCGACGGCAGGGTCGTCCGGTTGGAGGACGGCACGCTCGCGGGAAGCGCCGCGACGATGCCCGACCTCGTCCGGCTGATGGCGCGGCTGCCGGGCATGACGCCGTCGCGAGCGGTGAGCCTTGCCTCCGCCACCCCCGCGCGCGTGCTGGGCGAGCGCCGGCTGGGGCGCCTCGGTGAAGGCGCCTGCGCGGACGTCGTCGTCCTCGACGCCGAGCTGCGGCCGCGCCTGACGATGATCCGGGGGGTGATCAAATTCCGGCGCCCGATCTGAGGGTGGGCTTGCTGGGCCTGGACATCGGTGGGTCGTCGAGCCGCGCGCGCCTGCGCTCCGGCGCGGAGACTCGCGACGCCGACGGCCCGGGCGCGAACATCGCCACGCTGGAGGCGGGCCTGGTCGACCAGCGCCTGAGCGCGCTGCTCAC
>JBKPCW010000196.1:0-5427 GCA_046727555.1 Candidatus Dormiibacterota bacterium
GCCAGCTGCTGGCCGACGAGGTGGTGACGATTCAGGCCTACGCGACGGCCGGCGACGACAGGTCCAGGCAGGCTCTGAACGAGAGCTTCGCGAACAAGCTCGCGGAGGTCACGAAGGTACCCTCCGGCGTCGTCGCCAACCAGGTCGGCGCGACCATCAAGGTGGTCGACGACCAGCGCGCGAAGAACTCGGATGACATCGCCAACGACGACCGGGCCGCCGCGACGGCGACGCAGCCGATCGCAGACTCTCTCTAAGAGTCGAGCGCGGCGGCGATGATCTCCAGGCCTGTCGCGGCCTCCTCGTGGTTGAGCACCAGCGGCGGGCTGATACGTACCGCCCGCGTGCCGGCCGTGAGCAGCAGCAGCCCCTGTTCGAAGGCGGACTGAACCAGCTTCGCCGCCAGCTCTGGGGTCTTGAGCTCGACCGCGAGCATGAGCCCGATCCCCCGCACGTCGGTCACGTCCTTGTGCGAGGCGGCGATCTCGCGCAGCCCGTCCTGCAGCTGCGCACCCACCTTGGACGCGTTGTCCATCAAGCCATCCTCCAGCAGGTCCAGGGTGGCGATGCCGGCGGCGCAGGCGAGGGGGTTCCCGCCGAAGGTGCTGCCGTGCGAGCCCGGCGGCCAGCTCATCTGCTCGGCGCGCGCGATGAACGCTCCCAGCGGCAGGCCCGAGGCGATGCCCTTGGCCAGGCAGACGATGTCCGGCTCGATGCCCCAGTGCTCGACGGCGAGGAGGTGGCCCGTGCGGCCCATGCCGGACTGCACCTCGTCGGCGACCAGGAGGATGCCGTGCCGCAGCGTCAGCTCGCGCAGGCGCGGCAGGAAGTCGTCCGGCGGGACCAGGTAGCCGCCCTCGCCCTGGATGGGCTCCACGAACACCGCGGCCACGCTCTCCGGCGGGGCGACGGTGGTGAACAGCTCCTCGATCCGGGCGATCGACTCGTCGGACGTGATGCCGCGCGCGGGAGTCGGGAACGGAGCGTGGAAGACCTGAGACAGCAGCGGTGCGAACCGGCGACGCTGGCTGGCTTTGGATGCCGTCAGCGACAGGGCGCCAAACGTTCGGCCGTGGAACGCGCCGATGAACGCTATGTAGCTGGGCCGGCCGGTCGTGTAGCGAGCCAGCTTCATCGCGCCCTCGATGGCCTCGGCGCCGGAGTTGGTGAAGAACACGCGCGCCGGTGTGCCGGGCAGGATCCTGTTCTCCAGGCGTTCCGCCAGCTCGATCTCGGGCCGGTAGTAGAAGTCCGTGCCCGACATGTGGAGGAAGCGGTCGGCCTGGTCTTTGATGGCCGCGACGACCTTGGGGTGCGAGTGCCCGGTCGTGACCACCGCGATGCCGGCGGTGAAGTCGAGGAAGCGGTTGCCGTCGACGTCGGTCACCCAGCAGCCGCGCCCGTGGTCCATGACGAAGGGGTAGGAGCGGGTGAAGCTGGGCGACATCGCCTTGGCGTCGCGGGCGATGAGCTCGGCCGCGTTCGGGCCAGGCAGCGGCGTCTTGATCTCCGGTCTCGTCACGGGCGGCAAGCATAATGGTCGCAATGGCCAGGACCAAAGCCAAAGCCGGCCACTCGGTGCGCGCGGCGACCCTGGACGACCTGAGGGCGATCATGGGCATCTACAACTGGGCGGTCAACCAGACTTTTGCCACGATCGACTCCGAGCCGCTCGACGCCGAAGAGGCGCAGCAGTGGTGGGACATGCATGGCAAGCGGTCCAAGCTCCTGGTCGCCACCGACGACACCGGCGTGATCGGCTGGGCCCGGCTGCTGCCCTGGAAGCAGCGAGGGTTCGACGTCGTCGAGTGCCTGGTCTACGTCGACCCGGTGCACCACGGCCGCGGCATCGGCGACGCGCTGCTCAAGGCGCTCACCGCGGAGGCGCGCGGGCTCGGCTACCTCACGATCGTCGCGAGCGTGGCCAAAGACAACCGCGCCGGCCTGGCGCTCTTCACCAAGGAGGGGTTCGAGGTCGTGGGCACGATCCGCAACGCCGCCCACAAGTTCGACCGCTGGATGGACATCACCCTGGTCCAGAAGGAGCTGGAAAGCTAGTCCTCCCTCTCCCCGCAGGGGAGAGGGTTGGGGTGAGGGCTACGTTTCGGCGTACGGCGGCGGGTAGAGGATCTTCATCACCCCCACCGCCTGCCACTGGCCGACCACCGCCGCCGCGCGCGTGTTCTGGCCCTCGTCAAGCGCCCCCGCGCCCGCGAACTTCACGCCGCCGCCGTTGATGCTGTCGCCCACGGGCACGTCGACGTCGAGCGCGGCAGCCCGGATCGAATCCGCCGTCACCGAACCCTGGACATGTGGCAGCACGTCGTGGAACAGCGTCCAGCCGCCGACGAAACCGGCCACGGCGGGGATGTCCATCGAGGCGCCGGTGTAGTTCGCCCGGGCCTTCGCCAGCAGCGCGCGGCCGGACTCCGACAGCGCAGCCGGGTTGATCGCCGCGTCCGGCTTGTCGGCGGCGTAGACACCCACCGACCCGGCTCCCAGGCGCTCACTGAACTGCGGCATGCAGAAGGCGGAGCTGGTGCCGATCGCGCCCTTGAACGCGACGTGGTTCTGCAGCACCGCGTTCCAGATCGCGACGCCGTCGTCGAGGTAGCTGACGTCCCAGAGGAAGTCGGCGCGGTCCTGGGCAAGGCGCGCCGCGATCTCGTTCGCGTCGAACGCGTTGGGGTTGTACTCGATGACGTCGACGACCTCGATGCCGGCGAGCTTCGCCAGCGCCTCTTCGCCCCCACCGACGGAGCGGCCGTAGACGTCGTTCACGCGCACGACGACGGCGCGCGGCCCAGCAATCTGGTACCGCGGAATCAGGACGTCGCGGGTGAAGCTCACCGCCATGCGCCCCAGCGAGCTGCCGGTGGCGACGGTACGGAAGACATAGTGACGGTGGGCGGTGATCGGGTCGGCCACCGCGCCCGTCTCCAAGTACACCGTCTTCAGCTCCTCGGCGCGCGCCGACGCGGCCACGGACAGCGTGCTGCCGTAGGTGCCCAGGATCGCGGGCACGTGGTACTGCCTGACCAGCGTGTCGACGGCGGCAGTGGCGGCCTGCGGCGTGGTGGCGTCCACTACCTCCAGGCGCACGTTTGCGTTCGCGACCCGGAGCGCGTCCAGCACCCCGGCCAGCTCCTGCTTGCCGCCCTCCGCCTGCGGCCCGCTGAGCGGGTAGATGGCGCCCAGGACGAGCTGGTTGCCCTTCGGCTGCGGTGACTGGGCGCAGGCGGCCGCGACGAGAAGCGCGAAGACGAGAACCGCGACGCGACGGGTCACGGCGGTCAGGTTACGCCGTGGCCGTACGGAGACTCCCGCCACGCGCGTCGGCCAGCTGTCGCTCCAGCTTGGGCGCGGGCGCGTAGCCGTAGTTGACGTGCAGCGCGCGGCCGTCGGCCGCCATCACGACCGTGGTCGGCAGCGTGTAGACGTGGAAGCGGTCCGCCAGCTCCCGGTCCTCAACCGCGTCGACCTTGTCGATGCGCACGTCGCTGAGCCGCGCCAGCGCCGGCTCCTGGTGGGTCCTGCACACGGTGCAGCTGTCGCCGGTGAAGTAGAGGATGTACGGCTCGCCGGACGGCGTCGCGATGACGCCTGCGGCGAGCCGTCTTGCACGCCAAGCCCGGAAATACTCCAGGCCGGCGGCGGCAAGCACCACAGCACCCGCCACCGCCAGAGCCCAGAGTTGCGCACTCACGCTCGAAGAAGTCCCCTGCGCTCGAGCTGGAAGAAGATCTGGCAGCCGAGGCAGTAACCGAAAGCCAGGTTCACAAACGCCAGGACCGCGACCAGCAGCGCGACCGCCAGGCCGGCCATCGGCACGGAGACGAGGAGGATCGAAGCGATCCCGAGGAACACGCCGCCGAGGCCCTGGGCGAAGTTGTGCGGTTCAGGGCGGTCCTGAACCGGACGCGGCTTGACGATGCCGCGCGGCTTCAAGACCTTGAAGTAGAGCTGCTTGAAGAGCGCCAGCTGGGGCACGAAAGTGCCGACCAGCAGCACGATCCCGAGCAGCGGGATGAGGGCCAGGAAGAACGTCGAGAAGAAGCTGCCCACGAACGCGATCAGCACGGTCGCGACGATCCCGGTCTGGTTGACCTTCAACGCCGAGTGGTCGACGACCGACTGAACGGCGCTCACTTCTCGATGGGCACCCGAATCGAGCTGCCCCACTCGGTCCACGAGCCGTCGTAGTTCTTCACGTCCGGATAGCCGAGCAGCTCGTGCAGCACGAACCACGTGTGCGCCGAGCGCTCGCCGATGCGGCAGTACGCGATCACCTCTTTGTTGGCGACGACGCCCTTGCCGCCGTAGATCTCCTTCAGCTCCTCGGTGGACTTGAAGGTGCCGTCCTCGGCGTTGACCGCGGTCGCCCACGGGATGCTCGCCGCGGTCGGAATGTGGCCGCCGCGCTGAGCACCCTCCTGGGGCAGGTTCTCGGGGGCGAGCAGCTCACCCGAGAATTCCTTTGGCGAGCGCACGTCGACGAGCGCCGCCTTGCCGATCTTGTCCAGCACCTGGTCACGGTAGGCGCGGATCTTCTCGTTGGGCGAGTTGTGGAAGTGGTAGCTCGACGCCGCCAACGACGGCGCGTCCGTGCTGTACGGGCGGCCTTCCTTCTCCCACTTGACGCGGCCGCCGTCCACGAGGTGCACCTTGTCGTGGCCGTAGTACTTCAGCGCCCAGTAGGCGTAGGCGGCGAACCAGTTGTTGTTGTCGCCGTAGAGGACGACGGTCGTGTCGGGGGTGATTCCGCTGTGCCCGAGCAGCTGCTCCAGGGCCTGCTTGGGAGCGATGTCGCGGGCGAGCTGGTCCTGCAGGTCGCGCTTCCAGTTCCAGCCCACGGCGCCCTCGATGTGGCCCTTCTCGTAGACGGTCGGGTCGACGTCGACCTCGACCAGGCGAAGCCCGCTGTCCCTGGCGTGCTCGGCAATCCACTCCGTGGTGACGAGTGCCTTCGTCTGTGTCTGTGAGCTCAATTCCAACTCCTCCAGAAGATGCGAAATGACGAACGGTTGATGGAGAAAACCGAACGGTCGAGTGGGCGCGGCGTCTTAGGCCGCGAGCAGACGACCGGTGCTAGCTACAGAAGCAGGCCGGGATGTGGGTCAGACGCTGGGCAGGCCACGCGAGGTCCCGCATCAGAGTCATCAATTGTAGGCAACACCCAAACGGCGTGGGGAATTCCTGACAATTTGCGACAGTGTCGCAAGTACAGGTGATCAAGTACCAGGCGTTGGGCAACGACTACCTCGTCCTCGACCTGCCCGGAGCGCTGGACGAGATGGTCGAGCTCCTGCCGCGGATCTGCGACCGCAACCGGGGACTTGGCGCCGACGGACTGCTGGCATTCGACCCGGCGGCGATGACCGTGAGGATCTTCAACCCCGACCGCTCGGAGGCGCAGAAGAGCGGCAA
>JBKPCW010000197.1:0-10708 GCA_046727555.1 Candidatus Dormiibacterota bacterium
CACCTGGGCCACGTGGATGGTCGGCGGGGCGCGGGCGATCGGTCTTCCCGGCGGTCGCGGCCTGCCGGTGGGGGAGACGTCGCCGCGCGTGGCGATGGCGATCGGCCTGCTTGCGCTGGTCGCGGGGCCGGCGCTTGCCGCACTGATGGTCGTCTACGCGGACCCTGTCGCGGCGGAGGTCATGCAATCGACCGCCTCCACGCCGGCGGGGGGTTTGATCAACGTGGTGACGGTGTCGAGCGTGCTCCCGGCGTTGACGCTGCTGGCGCCGCTGCTGCTCATCGGGGTCGCCGCCTACGCGATCGCGGGCACGTCCACGATTCGCACCCAGCCGCGCCCCGCCGTGTTCCCGGCTGTGGCCGAGAACGCTCTGGCGCGATTGCGGAAGACGATCCGCTCGGCGACCGTGCCCGAGCAATACCGGACGATCGTCAATCTGAAGGAGCTCGAGGCAGCCGCGGCGGGCGGCCGCGCGCTGCTCTGGTTCGGCGCCCTGGTCGCGCTTGCCTTCGCCGTGACGCGTTAGCGGATGGAGATCGTCGCGGCCTTCGCCGCATGGCTCGGGGCGTCGCTCGTCGTGCTCGCCGACGGCCGGCGCGGCCTGGCCGCCGGTCTGGCCTTCGCCACGCTGGGCCTGGCCGCGATCTGTCTGCCGGCGGTCGGTCCCCTCGCAGCGGCGGCGATCGTGGTCGGAGGCGCGGTGGCGGCCGCCAGGCGGATCACGGCCGGTCCGCCAGGCTGGGCGATCATGCCGGCCGGGTCGACGCCGCGCCTGGTCACCTGCGTCGCGGGCGGCCTCGTTGCGCTGTGGATCGGCGTGGTCGTGACGTCGGGCGGCGGCGGTGCGCTGCGCTTCGCCGTGATGGCGGCCATCGGGCTTGCCGGCGCGCGCGTGCTCTGGACCGAGGACCAGGCGACGGTCCTCACCGCCGTGGCCGTGCTGGCGCTCGGCATCGCCGGCGCATCGTCACTCGCTCCGAGCGCCCCGGGCGTCTGGCCATTTGCCACGGCCGCCCTCGTCTCCGCGGGGAGCGCCTTGATCCCGCTGCGGGCTCCGCGTGCTGCCTGAATCCGTCGAGCTCATCGTCATGGCGGCGGCGGCCCTTGCCCTGGCGGTGGCGCTCGCTCCCGCGGCCGCGTCGCGGCGGGCGCTGCTGGCGAAGGGCGGCGTCGGCCTGGCCGGCACGGCGACCATCGCGGCCCTGCCCACCTTCGACCTCGCGCTGCTCGCGCTCCTCGCGGTCGGGGTCGTCCACGCGGCCATCGAAGGCAGGCGCAGCTTCGCCGTGCGCCTGCGAGCGCCTGTCATCGCCGTCGGGCTGCTCGCACTGGCCGCCGTCTTCGCCCGGGTCCAGGGCCCCGAGGTGCTGCACAGGTTCGCCGCCGTCGGACTTGCGGCCGGGCTCGCGGCCGCCGTCGGGCTGCTGCCCTACCTCCACTCGTTCGACCCCGAGGAGCTGGTCTCGGCCTCGCCCGTTGCTTGGCTCGCGTACGTCGGGCCAGTGGTCGCCGCGGTGGTCGTGGCTGACGCGCACGGAATCCTCGGCGTCGACGCGGGTGGAGTATTCGGCGCCATCCTCATCGGCCTCGGGCTCGTCAACGTGGCGTGGGGCAGCGTCGCGGCGTGGTGGACGGAGAACGGCGCCGCTGCGTGGCGTTACTCCTTCGTCGCCGACTGGGGCCTCGCGCTCAGCGCTTTCGGCATCGCCCTGCCCGACGGCAGACGAGCCGCGCTCCTCGTCCTGTTCACCGTGGTGCTCTGCCGCCTGCCGCTGTACATCGCGTCGCGCGAGTCCGTGCGTCAGCGCGTGGTCACCGAGCGGCCGATCAACCTCCTGGTCGCGGCGGCGCTCGCAGGCTCGGCGCCCTTTGCGGGCTTTGCCGCGCGGGTGCTGCTGCTGCGCGCCGCAACGCAGCTCTACTGGCCTCTCGCGCTGGTGCTCGCCGCGGGCATGCTGCTGTGGCTTCCGGGATCGCTGCGCCTGGGGCGCAGCCTCGGCGTCCCCACCGGACGCCGGGCGGTCGTGGTGGCGATCGTGCTCGCGCTCAACGTCGCCCTGGGCCTCTATCCGCTCCCGCTCCTGGCGGCGGCCAACCTGTGATCCAGGTCCTGCTGTCGGTCGCCACCCACGCCGTGGCGCTCGTTCTCTACCCCGGCCTTCTCACCATGGTCGCGTGCGGCGCGGTCGTCGAGCTCGCGTGGATGCGCCTCAGCCGGCGCGACTGGGAGTGGCCCGAGCTCCCGCGGCGCCGCCCCACTCTCGTCGTGGCGACGACCGCCGTCTGCTCGGTGGTCGCCGCCGTGCAGCTCGCGGCCCCGCTCAATCCCGTGCCCGGGGACGAGCGGAGCGTGGTGCTCGCCGCGATCGCGCTTGCGTTCACCGCCTGGGCGGAGCTCGCGCTGACGGTCGAGTTCGTGGCGGCGCCGGGTTTGCTGCTCATCGTGCAGGTCTGCTGGCTCCTCGCCGTCCTCGGCCCCGCGGTGCAGCCCGAGAGCCTGCGCCCGCAGGCGTTGGGCAACGTCCTCGTGCCCGGCCTGCTGCCGGTCAAGATCGCCTGCGCATTCCTCTACCTGCTGTGCCTGCCGGCGTTGCTGCGGCTGTGGCCGGTCACGCCCCCGGCGGACAAGCGGCAGCGACAGAGGCTCGATGCGGGTCGGATCCTGAGCTGGTTTCCGTACTGCGGGCTGTTCACGACGCTCTTCGTGACGCCTTCGTCGGACGACCTGGGGGGCGTGCTGAGGTTTTTCGGCATAACGTTTGCCGTGGCGGCGGTGCTGATCGGCTTCGGGCTCCTGGTGCGGCGCCGTGGCGCGGAGGTTGCGCGCGGCCTCTACACGCGGGCCATCCCCCCGTTCGCGGTGCTCGTCCTCGGGGTCGTGGTCACGACCTCGGTCCTCATGAGGTAGGCGTCCTGCGGGTGCTTGGTACAATCTGTCGCCGTGCCCAAGCCCGATTCTTCGCCGTCCGCCGTCATCGTCAGCGGTGGCAAGCAGTACCGTGTCGCCCCCGGCGACCGGATCCTGGTCGATCGGCTCGCCGATGAGCCTGGCGCTTCGATCAAGCTCGGACGTGTGCTGCTGTTCAACGACGGCGAGGGCGTGAAGGTCGGCAATCCCACCCTCGACGGCCTCGACGTCGACGCCAAGGTGATCGCCCACCGGCGGGGGCCTCGCATCGAGAGCATCCGCTACAAGTCCAAGAAGCGGGTCCGCGTCCACACCGGCGGCCGCGCACACCTGACGGCGCTGGAGATCATCGCGGTCGGCGGCGTCGGCCTTGCGAAGCCCGAGGAGGAGCAGGAAGAGAAGAAGCCCGCGGCGAAGAAGCCGCGCGGTCGCGCCAAGGCGGCGCCCAAGGCCAAGAAAGCTGAAGCCAAGAAGGCTGAGGCCAAAGCCGAGGTCGAGGTCGTGGCAGAGGAACCTGCAGAGGAAAAAGAGGAAGCGCCGAAGAAGCCGGCGCGGCGGCGCGCCAAGAAGGAGTCCGAGTAGCGCATGGCGCATAAGAAAGGCGGTGGGTCGTCGCGCAACGGGCGCGACTCGAATCCCCAGATGCTCGGCGTCAAGATCTACGGCGGCCAGCTCGTCAACGCGGGCACGATCATCGTCCGCCAGCGCGGCACCAGGATCCTGCCGGGCACCGGCGTCGGCGTCGGCCGCGACGACACGCTGTTCGCGCTGGTTCCCGGACACGTGAAGTACGAGCGCGTCGGCAAAGACCGCCGTCGCGTGACGATCGCCGCCGGGCGCGCGCAGGGCGCACAGTCAAAGAATTCCGAGAGCTGAGAGCCGCCACTTCGTAGACTCGGCGCGCATCGTGGTGCGCGGCGGCCACGGCGGCCGAGGGTCGGCGTCGTTCCGGCGTGAGCCGTTCGTGCCGCGAGGCGGACCCGACGGAGGCGACGGAGGCCGAGGCGGTTCTGTGTTCCTCGAGGCGACCAACGACGTCTCCGACCTCGCCCTCTACAAGCGACGGCGCAACTGGCAAGCCGAGGCCGGCGCGGACGGTGCCGGTGGACGCAAGACCGGCCGCACCGGCGCCGACGTGGAGCTCAAGGTGCCGCCGGGGACCGTCGCCGTCGCCGTCGACGGAACGCTGATCGCGGACCTCGACCGCGCCGGAGCGCGCGCGGTCGTGGCGCGCGGCGGCGTGGGAGGGCGGGGGAACGTCCACTTCAAGAGCTCCACGCGCCGGGCGCCGGACTACGCCGAAGCAGGTCTCCGGGGTGAGGACCGGGAGATCACTCTCGACCTCAAGCTCATCGCCGACGTCGGGCTGGTCGGACCTCCGAACGCCGGCAAGTCCTCGCTGCTGCGGGCGATGACCGCGGCGCGGCCGAAGGTGGCGGACTACCCATTCACGACCCTCGACCCGGAGCTGGGCGTGGCCGAGGTCGAGGGCAACAGGTTCGTCGTCGCCGACATCCCAGGGCTCATCGAGGGCGCGTCCCGCGGCGCCGGCCTCGGGCAGCGCTTCCTGCGCCACGTCGAACGGACCCGGGCGCTCGTCTCCGTGCTCGACGGCGCCGTCCCGGAGCCGTGGAAGCAGCTCGAGACGGTGCGCGCCGAGGTCGCTCAGTTCTCCGGCGAGCTTGGTGAGCGACCGCACCTGGTCGCCGTCAACAAGCTCGACCTCGAGCCAGTGCGGCGGCTCCGCGCACGCACCCGCCGCGGCGGCGTCCACTTCGTGTCGGCGCTCACGGGCGTGGGCGTGCCCGAGCTGGCGCGAGCGATCGCCCGGCTTGTCGCCTCGGCGCCGGAGCCTCGAATGCCCACACCGGCCCCCGTGACAAGGCTGCGCGCGCGACCCTCCGACGGCGTCGTGGTCGAACGGACGGCGTCGGGTTTCGTGGTCCGCGGCGAGCGCGTGGAGCGCCTGGTCGAGCGCACGCGGCTGGACTCCGACGAGGGACTGGCCCGCCTCCAGGCCGAGCTCGACCGCCTGGGCGTGAGCTCCGCGCTGGAGGAGGCGGGCGTGAAACCCGGCGACACCGTCAGGATCTCCGGCGTCGAGTTCGAATACCAGCCGTGAGGATCGGCATCCTGGGCGGCACTTTCGATCCCATCCATCTCGGCCACCTCGCGGCCGCTCGCGCAGCGATCGAGTGCGCGGACCTCGACAGGGTGCTCCTCATCCCGACCGGGGTTCCACCCCACCGCCCGCCGGCCGTTGCGAGCGCGGACGACCGGCTGGCGATGTCGCGCCTGGCCACCGCCGGCGACGAGCGCTTCGAGGTCTCGGACATCGAGCTGCGGCGCGCGGGCGCGTCCTACACGGTCGACACGCTGCGCGAGCTGCACGCGCTCCATCCGGACGACGAGCTCTTCCTGATCCTCGGCTGGGACGCGGCGAAGTTGTTGGCGGGGTGGCACGAGCCGGACGAGGTGCGGCGGCTCGCTCGCGTGATCGTCGTCACGCGGCCCCGCAGCGGATCGCCGGCGACGACCTCGGAGATACTGTGCGAGCGCCCGACGCCGGACATCTCGGGGAGCGCCCTGCGCGGCAAGTTGCAGCGCGGCGAGCGGGTGACCGGCCTGCTTCCGGAGCCGGTGGCCGAGTACATCGCACGCCACGGGCTCTATATGGATAATCGACAAGTTGGCCGCTGAACGAGCGAGGCGACTCACTCCGCTGCAGCTCGCGCGCCTGCTGCGCAGCGCCGCCGCCGAGAAGAAGGCCTGGGATCCGGTGGTGCTCGACGTCCGCGTCCGGACCGCCGTCGCCGACTACTTCGTCATCTGCGAGGGCGAGACCGACCGCCAGGTGCGGGCGATCGCGGACGCGATGGTGGAGGCGGCGAAGGCGCGGGACAGGCGGCCGCTGGCGGTGGACGGGTATGACGACGCGGGCTGGATCCTGCTCGACTTCGACTCCGTGCTGGCGCACGTGTTCCTGCCGGGCGAGCGCTCTTACTACGACCTCGAAAGCCTGTGGGCGCCGGCCGCGAAGCGGAGGCGAAAGGCGGCGAGCGCCTGACGCCTCAGATCAGCTGGGCGTAGCGGTCGAAGATCTCTCGCAGCTCGCCCGGCGGCTCGACCCGGTGCTTCTTCATGACCTCGAAGAGGCTGAGGATGTGGCGCACGCCCGCTAGCGTGACGCCCTTCTCCCGAGTCAGGTGCTGGATCACCTGCACCTTGGCGATGTCGCGCTGCGAGTAGCGCCGCCTGTTGGTGCTCGTGCGATGAGGCTCGACCAGGTGCGCGTCCTCGTACAGCATCAGCGTGCGGGGGTGCGTCTCCAGGATCTCGGCCGCAACGCTGATCGTGTACAGCGGCTTGTCGAGGTCGCTGAAAGATTGGTGCTGGATGCGAGGGTTGTTCATGACTTTCATCGAAACGAGCCCAGGACCTGCAGGATGGCCGGACCGAGGAGGACGATCCACAGCACGGGGAAGATGCATCCGACCATCGGGAACACCATTCGTGACGAAGCCTGCGCCGCGCGCTCCTGCGCGCCCTGTCGCTGCCGGCGCCGCATCTCGGTCGCCTGCACGCGCAGCAGCCTGGCGATCGGCACGCCCATCTGGTCGGACTGCACGATCGACTCCACCAGGTGATGGAGGTCGGGCACTCCCACGGTGTTCGCCATGTGCTCGAGGGCGGCCATCCTCGGTCGACCGAGCCGGATCTCGCGCAGCACCTTGCCGATCTCGTCGCCGAGCGCGTTGTGGAACCGCTCGGTGATGCTGAGCAGCCCTTCGTCAAGGCTCATCCCTGATTCGACCACCAGCGTCAGCAGGTCGGTCGCCTCGGCCAGGGACTTCTGGATCTGGCGCCGGCGCTGACCGATGCGCTGGCTGAGCCACAGGCCCGGCGCGATGAAGCCGAGGACGGCGAACACCACTCCGAAAAGGGGCGCGGCGCCGACCACCGGCAGCCCGAGCGGCACCAGCAGGCCCAGACCAAGCCCGACGATCGCGGCGAGCGCGGCCAGGCTGTAGCGCAGGGCCTGGAAGCCCGCGGGCGTGAGGCCTCCCGGATTGCCGGCCTGGCTCAGGCGCTGGCGCAGCTGGGCCGAGGTGCGCGCCGGCATGCGCGACACCGGACGCATCAGCGACTCCAGCTGCTTGACGAATGGCCGCGGCGCGGTGAGGTGGCCGCCGTTGGCCGTGGCGGCGCGGGACTGGTCGAGGGCGAAGAAGTAGCCCGCGACGACCAGGGCGCAGATCAGGCCGGCCGCGACAGCGATCCCCATGCTCAGGACTCCAGTGCGGTCATGCGCTGGATGATCAGGTTGCCGATGACGATCATGAAAACCGCAAAGCCGAGCATCCCGTAGCCGATCCATGAGCTCGTCATGGGCGCGTAGTAGCCGGGCACGAAGATGTAGAGACCGAGCGCGAGCAGGATGGGAAGGCCCGTGATGATGCTCGCCGAGGCGCGTGACTGCGCCGTCAGGACGCTCATGTCCCGCTTGGTCTGCAGCCGGTCGCGCAGCGTGTCCGAGATGTTGTCGAGCACCTCGGCGAGGTTGCCGCCGACCCGGATGTGGAGCAGGATCGCGGTCACGATGAACTCGAGGTCGGGGCTGTTGATGCGCAGCAGCAGCGAGCTCAAGGCGTCCTCCACCGAGGTGCCGAGCGTGACCTCGGTCGTGACCCGCTCGAACTCTGTCGACACCGGCGGCTGCGACTTGGCGGCCACGGTCTCGAGGGCGCGGTCGATGGCGTAGCCCGTCTTCAGAGAGTTCGAGAGCAGCTGCAGCATGCTCGCCAGCTGCTCGTTGAACTGCTGCTGGCGGCGGCGCTGCAGGTACGCGACGACGACCGGAGGGAGAAAGAACCCGATCGCGCCCAGGACGAGGGGGCCGAGCGAGAAGCCAAAGCGGAAGAGGCCGATGAGAGCACCGAGCGCGACGGCGCCGATGCGCATCAGGAGGTACTCGGGTGCTGTGATGTTGAGGCCGGCGCGGGCGAGGTCCTCGCCGAGCGTGGGCTTGCCCTGGAACTTGCGGCGCAGGCTGAGGTTCTCCGCCGCGGGCTTGAGCAGCCGGTCGACCAGCTCGCGCGGCGTGGCGCGCGCCGGCATCGTCCCCGCCTGCAGCGGCACCCGCTCTTTGCGCACCTTGTCCAGGGCCCAGAAGAAGACGAAGATCGCCGCCGCCATCGGAATGGCGACGATCGTCTCTTGCGGCAGGTTCAACGCTAAGGCCCTAGAACAGGCCGGGGAAGTTGGCCTTGATGAAGGCCAGGGTCACGCCTTTCGCGTCGCCGACGCTCGGGCATTTGGGATCGGGTGACTGGTCGCCTGGCTTGTAGTCCTTGTATGACTCGAGCGTGTACTTGAGCGAAGCGTAGGTGAGGAACCAGGTGATGACCTCGGCCTGGCACTGCGTGACGACGACGGTCAGGCTGGTCGCGCTCGCGCCGCCAGCCCCGCTCAGCGTCCCGACCTTGATCACGTGCAGCTGGGTGAAGATCGTCATCGTCGCGACCTTGCTCCCGCTTGACACGGTCGCGATCACGGAGATGTAGTCGCCAGGCTGGATGTAGTCGGCGACGCCCTGCTGCTCGCTGGTCGGGATCGTGAGGGCGACATAGCCCTGCGGGATGGGGAGAAACTCGGACTGCGAGCCCAGCGCCTGGGTGGGCTTGGCCACCTCGTTGGACGTGATCGCCTGGCCCTGCGGAATCGACACCAGCGGCACCATGCCCTGCACCTCGCCGGCGTCGGTGAAGAAGACCTTCGGATATGTGGCCGGCACGGAGATCGGCCTCGTCGACAGGTCGCCGGCGGTGATCGGGACGCGCGGCTGGAGCGTTTTGGCCGCATAGACGACGGTCAGCTGCGGGTTGCTGTTGGCGGCGCTGGCGTTGAGTGCGACGAGGACGAAGGCGACAATCACCAGGAGCGCCAGAAGGAACCCGAGAAGAGTGAACGGCCGGCGCGAGGTAATTGCGCTAAACGTCCGCAAGGCCGACCAATCATAGGCAAGATATGCGCTTGCCGACCCCCCTTACATGACACCGCAAACGCCGTTTTTGAACCAGCGCGGACAGTCCCTCGTGGAGTTCGCGGTGTCCTCCGTGGTGCTGCTCCTGCTGGTCGGCGGGCTGGTCGACATCGGGCGCTCGATCTACGTCACCGAGGCCCTTTCCAACGCCGCCCGCGAGGGGGCGCGGCACGGCGCCTGGTTCGACGCCGGCAGCCTCGCCCACCCGTACCTGTACGACGCAGAGATCAAGGCGTCCGTCGACGCGGAGCTGGCCACGATCTCGCTGCCCTCCTCGGTGTTGAAGAACCCCTCCACCACGTGCCCCAACCCCTCGGACGGCAACGGGTTCCGCAACCCGCCGTACGTCTCGAGCGCGTACCCATCGACCGCCAACCAGCCGTGGCTCTACATCTGCTACAACAACACGCCCGGCCTCGACTACACGTCGGCCGCGACCAACATGGGCCAGCTGGACCTGAACGTGATCGTGCTCTACACCTACGGCCCGCTCACGCCGCTCGTGAAGTCGCAGTTCGGCGTGTTCCAGGTGGCGGCCAACCAGCACATCACCGTGCAGGGGAGTTGAGGGTGACGAGCGCAATGCGAAGGCCGGGTTCATCCCGGCCGTCCCCAGGCGTTTCATACCAATCGCCACCAGGCGTTGAGCCCGCAGGTCCTCCCCCGCGGGACCCCCTCCTGTGGCCCGCGCAAAGATCGCAGGCTCTGATCGAGTTCGCGCTCGTCTCGCCGGTGCTGCTCCTTCTGCTGTTCGGGACGATCGACATCGGGCGCGCGATCTTCTACTACGACACCCTCAACCATGCGGCGCGCGAGGGCGCGAGAGTGGCGGCGCGGGCGTCGAACCAGCTGCCCACGAACGCGGACGTGCTCAGCACCGTGACCGGGCAGATGAACGGGGTGCCGGTGACCATGCCGTGCCCGCAGGGTCCGGTGACGTCGGCGACGCCTCCCGCCAACTCCGCCTACCTCTACGTAACCGAGCCGGCCCCGCCGGCCACGGCCGAGACCACGCCGCCGCCGAACGCGCCTGGAGGCGAGTATCCGGCCGCCGCGGCCGCCGGGTGCAGCGCGGTGAACCCGGCCACCGGCAACGACCAGATCCAGGTCACGCTCCGGTTCAACCTCGTCCTGGTCACGCCGATCGTCGCCCAGGCGACCGCCGACCACGTCGTCCTCTCCGCCTCCGCGATCTATCGGACCGAGTACTGATGACACGGCAGCGTGGTCAGGCGATCGTGATCATCGCCCTGATGCTCACGATCGTCATGGGCATGGTGGCGATCGCCATCGACGGCTCGCGCGCCTACGCGCTTCGGCGCGACCTTCAGGCGGCGACCGACGCGTCGGCGCTCGCGGCCGGAGACAAGCTGCAGCAGACCGGCAGCTACGTCAGCGCGGAGCAGGCGGCGACCACCCTCTTCGGAACGAACCTGCGGCTCTACGCGGCACCGACCTGCGGCGCCTACGGGACGCCGGGCGCGAGCCCATGGACGGTGACGTGCACCTACCCGGACGGCACCGCCCTGACCCAGGTGGCCAGGACCCTCGGTCCGCAGGGCGGCCAGTTCACGCTCTCGGCCACGAGATCCCTCGCGCTGCAGTTCGGCCGCATCCTGACGAACGGCGCATTCCCCACGCTCGGCTCCACCGCGACCGGCGGCGTCAACAACCTGCGCTACACGCCGGCGGTCGCCGCGCTGGATCAGGCCGGCTGTGGAGGCGCGTCGGGAACCGCGATCTCTGTGCAGAGCAGC
>JBKPCW010000198.1:0-4233 GCA_046727555.1 Candidatus Dormiibacterota bacterium
TGGTGGGACCTCGACCCGGCCGATGGACGCTGGCACGCGGTCCACGAGATCCCTGCCGCGGAGCTGTGGAACGTCCACTGCGAGCTCAAGCGCCGGCTGCTCCGTTACACCGACGAGCGCGCCGAGACGCCTCGTGAGCTCGACCTCAACGCCTTCACGATCGGCTTCGGCCGCCGTTTCGCGCCTTACAAGCGGGCAAACCTCTTGCTGCGCGACCGGGCGCGGCTGAGCAAGTTGCTGCGCAACTCCAAGAGGCCGGTGCAGATCCTCTTCGCCGGCAAGTCGCATCCCGCCGACAACCCGGGCAAGGACATCGTCGCGGGCGTGGTCGCGCTGGCGCGCGAGGAGCCCCGCGTGGTGTTCCTCAAGGACTACGACATCGCGCTCGCCCGCCACCTGGTGCAGGGCGCCGACGTCTGGCTCAACAACCCGCGCCGGTTCCTGGAGGCGAGCGGGACGAGCGGCATGAAGGCGGGGGCCAACGGCGCGTTGAACGTGAGCGTGCTCGACGGCTGGTGGGACGAGGCCTACCGGCCGGAGATCGGCTGGGCCATTCCGTCGGCGGCCACGCTCGACCGGCAGGACATCGACGACCTGGCCGAGGCGGAGGGGCTTTTCCGGCTGCTGGAGCGCGAGGTCGTGCCGGCGTACTACCAGCGGGACGAGAACGGGATCCCCCAGCGATGGGTGGGGATGATGAAAGCCTCGATCCGCCACGTGGTGACGCAGTTCTCGGCGCGGCGCATGGTGATCGACTACTTCAACACCGCCTACGCACCCGGCGCCCGCCGGGTGGAGCAGCTGCGGCTACTTCCCGACTGGGGCGGCTGACGCCTTAGGGGCCGGTTCCCCGGCCGTGGCGGCCACCCCGTGCTTCTCCCGATGCGCCGCGATCGCCGCGGCGTAGAGCTGCACGTACTTCACGGCCGAGCGCGACCACGACACGTCCTCCTTCATCCCTCGCTGCACCAGAGACGCCCACACGTCGGCGTGGCGGAACGTCTCGGCGCACCGCACCACCGCCGCGAAGAACTGCCACGCGTCGTATGGGCCGAAGCGGAACCCGTTCCCCTTCTTGAGGGCCGGGTCGTAGTCGCGAATCGTGTCCGCGAGCCCGCCCGTCGCGCGCACCACCGGGATCGTCCCGTAGCGCAGCGCGATCAGCTGCGCCAGGCCGCCCGGCTCGAACCTCGACGGCATCCACAGCATGTCCGACCCCGCGTAGATCCGCTGCGCGAGCGCCGCGTCGAACCCGATCGCAACCGCCACCTGGCGTGGCCGCTCGCCGGCCCACCGCCTGAACACGTCCTCGTACCGCCGGTCGCCCGTGCCGATGACCACGACCTGCAGGCCCAGCTCCAACAGCTCGGGCAGCGCCTGCTCGATCAGGTCGAACCCCTTCACCTCGTAGAAGCGCGACACGATCGCGCACAGCGGCCGGTTCGTCTCCTCGAGGCCCAGCTCAGCCCGCAGCGCGGCGCGGTTCTGCGCCTTGCCCTGGGGCGCGTCGGCCGAGTAGTGGTGCGGGATGCTTGGGTCCTTCTGCGGGTCGAAGATGTCGTAGTCGATCCCATTCAGGATCCCGTGCAGCTTTTGCGTGTTGCGGCGCAGCAGCTCGTCGAGCCCCTCGCCGTACTCCGGCGTCTGGATCTCCTTCGTGTAGCGCTCGCTCACGGTGTTGACGACGTCCGCGAAGTGAATGCCGCGCCCGAGGAAGTTGACCACGTTGTCCAGGCCCGGGATGCCGAGACGGATCAGCCCCCACTCCTGCAGGCCGGCGAGCATCACGGCGCCGAAGCCGAACACCCCCTGCGCGGAGAGGTTGTGGATGGTCAGCGTGGTCGCGATCTCCTCGTACGCCTCGCCGGTGTACACGCGGTCGAGCAGGTTCGGAATCAGTGAGCCCCACCAATCGTGGACGTGGATGACGTCGGGGAAGAAATCGACCGCGGGCAGCATCTCGAGCGCGGCGCGGCAGAAGTACACCGACCGCGCATCGTCGTCGCCGAACCCGAACATGCCGTCGCGGTCGTAGAGCGCCGGGCAGTCCACGAAATAGACCGGCAGCTCGCCAAGACGGCCTTCATAGATCGTGGCCGGAATCAACTCCGTGCCGAGCGGCACCTCGAGATTGCTCACGACCGGGCTCAGCCCGTACTGGCCGATGTCGATCTGCCTGTACCGCGGCATCACGACGCGAACGTCGTGACCCATGCGTCGCAGCTCTTTGGAGAGCGACGCCGCCACGTCGGAGACGCCGCCGAGCTTGGCGAACGGAGCCAGCTCGGCCGTCGCGACAAGGACCCGCAGGTGCTCCGCCTGCGCGGCCTCGACTATCGGCGCCTCGCCCGGCACCCGAACGCCGAGCGTGCCGGACGGCGGCACGACCTCGATGTCCTTGCCCTCCCGGCTGACGACCAGGACGAGCTCGAACGCGTCACCGGGCCGCTTGGAGATCTCGGTGAACGGGACCGCAACCGCAAACGGGTCCTCGACCTCCCACGTCGTCTCGACGCCTGCTTTGGTCAGCGATTCCATGACGCGGAGCACGGTGACCGTCGCGCCCTTGTCACGCGGCGTGATCCGTACGGCGTACGAAGGGTCGAAGCCAAGTTCGCCCACCGCCGTGCGCGGCAGCGGCAGGTCGACGTTTCCGTCTCCGTCGGCGGCCTGCGGGCCGGAGAGGTAGAGCCAGAGCTCGATCTTCTGCTGCTCCAGCTCGGTACCGGTCCGCGGTGAGTCGATCCGGAAGTACATCCTGTCCTCGTCGTTGCCGTAGAAGACGCGCTCGACGACGCCTGCCGGCCGGTGCAGAGCGCCGAAGCCGGATCCCACGAGGAAGTAGCCGGCCTGCGACCACGCTGGGTCGTGCCTCGACTGAGGGCTGATCAGCGCCGCCGGCACGCCGCGCTCCGGCGTCGGCGCGCGCTTGATGATCGGTTGGAACAGCCTGGCCGGAGCCCGCGCGCCCATCAGCTTGTAGACGTTGCGCAGGTGCAGCCGGAACTGGTTGTCCCAGATGGGGTCCATGCCCGAGTCGTGCTTGCGGCTGAACCACCAGAACCAGTCGCTGCCTTCGGTGATCAGGATCTCGCGCCACGCGAGCGCCGCCTGCTGCGACTCCTTCGGCCTCTGCTCTGACTGCGCGTCGAGCCAGTCGCGAGTCTCGGCGAGCAGGTCCCACGCGATGTTGTGCTCCGGGTCGCCGATCCACGTGTCGAGGCTCGCCCCGATCCAGCTCCCCGTATGGAGGTGGTGCAGCTGCTGCTGTGGCGGATGCTCCGCGAGGAAGTCGGAGACGGTGGTGGTGACGATGTCCGAGCTCGACTCGAGCTCGGTGTAGAGCGCGTTCAGGAAGTCGTGGCCGTCCCGAGGATAGAACTCCCACGCGTTCTCGCCGTCGAGAGCGATCACGGCGAGGAAGTCGCTGTCGCCCTGGACCTCGCGGATCCGGTAGAGCCTGCCCATCAGGTCGCGGGCGGCGTCGCTGGACGACATCCGCTGGTAGTCGAAGCCCATCACGTTGGAGAGCTGCGAGTCGCGGAACACCATCGACACAGAGCGGCCCTCGCGCGCGATCCGCTTCGGCTGGTAGAGGTGGTCGTCGCGGTTGAACTGGCCCTCCAGCGAGCGCGCGAGCACCTCCTCGTCGCTGATCATCCAGTCGAGCCTTGCCTTCTCCGCGAGCCCGATCACGCTCTCGCCCACCGCCATCTCGGACGGCCACATTCCCTTCGGCCGCCGCCCGAGCATGCGCTCGAAAAGCCCCATACCGAGCTCGATCTGGCGTTCAGCGTCCTCGCGGTGCGAGAAGTGCCGCTCGGGAAGCTGGATCTGCGGGCTGGCGCTGCGCGCCGAGTCGACGTGGCAGATCAGGGGCAGGATCGGGTGGTAGTAGGGCGAGAAAGTGAGCTCGGCCTGCCCGCGGTCCGCGAGCTCGCGGTACTTCGGGATCACGCTGCGGATGCGCTCGAGCTGAGCGGCGAAAAGGATCGTCTTGTCGTCCTCGGCGAAGTCGCGGTCCTTGCGCTTCAGCTCCGCGAGCCGAGGGTCGTTCTCCATCCACACCGGGTCGCACCAGGCGAGGTTGAACCAGACCTGGAGGTCGCGGATGTCCTCGACCGTGAACTGGGCGTCCGCGGGCCGCGAGGCGAGCTCGAGGTAGCGCGGCGACTGCTGCACGCGGAGCGCCCGCGGCGACTCGCGCATCCAGCGGAGGACGAAGTCGCGCTC
>JBKPCW010000199.1:0-7794 GCA_046727555.1 Candidatus Dormiibacterota bacterium
CTGATCAACCATCGGCTGGAAATCGTCCCCGAGACATCGGGACTCGGGGACGACCGGCATGACTTTCGACTTATCTCGTAGGCAGAGTCCCACCCCATCACCTAGAGTCGGACACGTCGGCTCACTACCATGCCAGCGGCCACGTTTAGATCCCGCGACTGGACGGAGCCTGGCCGCTTTTTCAACGCGCGCTTGGCAGGACCTCGTAGCGCAGGAGCGCATTGTCAGAGTCCGGCCATCTACGGACTTCGATGAGCCTAAGCGTGACGTCGGGTTTGCCGACAAAGGCGGTGACTCCCTCGCCCAAAAGGAGGTTGCCGATCATCAGATGGATTTCGTCAATCAGGTGATGCGCGAGCAGATCGTTCCACAGCGTTCTACTGCCTGTTATCAGGATGTTCTTTCCACCCTGACGTTTGAGTTCGCCAATCTGCTGGTACGCATCCGCGCGCCTGATGATGCGGACGCCCGGCCAGGTCCCTGTGAGTGAATCTGAGACCACGACAGTGTTCACAGATTGGCCTGCCTTTGAAAGCTCCTTCTGCTCGGGCGTCCATTCCTCGGAATCAGGGTTCTGTGCGACCTTCGGCCAGAAACTCTGGAACAGCTCGAAGGACACGCGCCCCACAAGATGAACGTCGGCCTCACGTACCAACTCCGCGTTATAGGTGTCGAACACCTTGCCCATGATCGGGAACATCGCCGTGACGTCGTTCTCTGGCCCCGTGTGAAAGCCATCGAGCGAAACGATGTTGTAGACGATGGTCTTGCGCATTGCGCTTGTCCTCCAGTTGCGTGATCAGAAGAAGATCGCACGCCCCCGGCGGGACGCTGAAAAGCCCCGGACGACGCTTCTGAATTCGAAAGTGGTCGGGGGCCCGTCCGAGTGTGGCTCAAACAGGGGCGGTAGCGCAGCCGGAACGCGATGGCGACTCGGCGACGCCTGAACGCGGGCTGATCCGCGGCGTGCTTACGAGCCGTGAGCAGAATCACCAGGCGATTCGAGCGCAGCTTTTATCAAGCTGAGGCGACGATCCCAATTCCGCTGCCCGATGCGGTCCATCAGGAACGGGACCAACTTCAACAGACCAATCGGCCGCGAGTCACCTCGAAAAGTCAGCCGGGTTCCGTCGGCTGTTGGCTCGAATGCCAAGCTAAACCGGGGTCTGACAGGCCCAAACGCTGCTTCCATATCGATTCTGCGGTTCGGGTCGACGGCCGTCACCCGCATCGTCTGTTCCCGAACTTTCCCCATCACCGGTTGCCGGAGTCGGAATGTCGTGCCTGCGCCGACGGGCCCCTCCGTTGTTTTGACGACTGACTCGACCGTCGTGTCAGTGAGGACGATGCTCCGCTCGAGGTCGAGCCAGAATGCGTAGACCACCTCGACCGGTCGCTTGATTTCTATCACCGATTGCATGGCCATGGCGCACCTCCTCTAAAGCACCGTATGAGAGCCGACGCGCGCTGCACATCGATCGACCCACGCCTCCTCCCTCCGCCGCTGACCACATTCGGGAACCCTGATCAGACCACCGTAGCCAGACTTGGCTGATGACGGTCGGCTCTTAGACCACGTCAGTTTGTCCCTCCTTCCTGGGGGAAGTCTGATCCGGCGGTGATGCGCTGACTCCGGAGCGCCTCAGAAATAGCCGATTGAACTCAAAAAATGGTCGGGGGCCCGGTGTGTGATTTCAGGACATGGTGGAATCGCTGCCCTGCCATCTCTACTCTGAACCTGAGGCCGGTTCTCTAGCAACTCCTGACCGCGAAACCTCGGAATAGGAATGCACGGGAGGGACCGAACGTGGTCCCTCCCATTGTCGAGATGCGAACGAACGCCTATGGCGCGACCTGCAGCTGAAACGACACCCCGCTCACCGGCATGAACGAGTAGTGACCAACCGTCACGGGGAAGGGAATCACCTCGCCAGGGCCTAGCGACACTAGGTAATACGTATTCGTCGGGTCCGTCCAGAACGGAAAGGCGCCAGGCGGAAGGGTCACCTTGACCCAGCTGATCTCTCCTTTGATCGAGTCGGCTCCGCCACCGACTCCCCGAACGTGACCACAGCCCGCCCCAGCAACATCCCCGCTGCCGTCGCCATCGATCTCGACCCAGAGCCAGACACCACCGAGCCCGAAACCAGCCGGCGGAGGCTGGCAATAATCCAGGTTGTTGCAGTTCGCCGACAGCTCGATCTGGGCCAGCGGGTGGTCCGGTGCACCGTACGCGGCGGCGCTCGTTGCACCCGCCCCTGTGCCCGTGGCCATGAGCAAGACGGCCGGTAGCAGCAACCTCAGCAACCTGAAACCACGCATGTCAGAACCTCCTTCTTCAACAAGTCACCTGTGGGCATCTCCCCCACCCCTTCGGGCTTCACCCGCCTGTACCCCGGCGGCCGCTCGGGGCTCGGGATGACGACTGGGGCCGCTTCCCCAGGTTCGGGCACCAGGTAACCGCCGCCTGTCCCCCTCGTGAGCGCGCCCGCCATGGCGCCAGTGATCCAGACAAACATCACGGAAGCGATCACCACGATGAGCACCCGCACCATCCACCTGAGCACCTCGTCACCTCCTCGAAGATGCCCCGGAAGGTATCGAGGGGAGGTCGCGCCGCCATCAGGGCGGACGCTCGATCTTCCTAAGGGTCAGCCCTATCGACGCGCGGCCCACGCGGTGGCAACATGCTGGCCGTAATGGCGCCGTATCGCGGCGCGTGGTGGGGTCTGCTGGCCGCGCTCCTCCTTGCGGCATGCGGGCCGGCCGGCGAGGCTCCGCACGGCTGCGGGCTCGAAGGCACGACGGCGCTACCCGAACCGGCGCCCGAGCTCGCTTACTCTTGCTCCGTTGAGCCCAGCGGCCGCTACCACCACGACATCTTGGTCGCGCGCCCCGGAGAGCCCGCCCGCCTGCTCACTCACGGCGAGGGCGCGAATTACCAGCCGAGGTGGTCTCCCGACGGGCGGCACATAGCTTTCGGGAGCACCCGATCCGGATTTGAGGAGCTCTACGTGATGAATGCCGACGGCACCGGCGTCGTCAAGCTCACGCATTCGCGTGGATTCATCGACGCCGTCAGCTGGTCGCCGGACGGCATGCAGATCGCGTTCTCCAGCAGTGCGGCAGGGCTGACCGGGCCGCTGGGCGTGATCCATTCGCCCGCGGATATCTACATCGCGCGCGCCGACGGTACGGAAGCGAGGCGTCTCACTCGGGACGGCGGCCACAACTGGGGACCTGTGTGGTCGCCGGATGGAAGCCGGATCGTTTTCGACTCCGACTTGGGCGGCCCGTATCAGGTCTGGGTGATGGCCGCGGACGGGAGCGCTCAACATCCACTCACGAGCGAGGGCCAGAACGGCGCTCCGGACTGGTCCCCCGACGGCAGCCAGATCATATTTCACAGCGAGCGCGACTACCCCGGGGGCTATGCCGCCGCCATCTATCTCATGAATGCCGACGGGAGCAGCCAGCGGCGGCTGATCGACGGCGACGGCGCCCGACCACGCTGGTCACGTGACGGCCGGTGGATCGCCTTCGAAAGCGGGAGAGGAGGTGGCTACGGAATCTACGTGATGCATCCCGACGGGGCTGCTTTGACAAGGCTCACTCGCGATGGTGCACTCACGTTCAACCCGGCCTGGGGACCCTCGTGACTACCCTGCGCGGCCATCGAAGAGTCTGGCCATGGCTCATCGGCACCCTGGCGACCGCGATGGCGCTGGCGAGCGTGCCCCTGCTGGCGATCGACTGGCCGACATTCCATCCGGGGCGGATCGAGCCGATCTGGGTGAGCGCGCTCGTGCAAGTTGTCGGCCCGATCTGGCTGGTCCTGGTGTTCTCAGTGCTAACGGGCTTCATCCTCTCGCGGCGGCCACGAAGCCCGCTGGGTTGGGCCTTAGCCGCCACCGCATTTCTGCTCGCGACCACGCTGTTCATGCAGGAATACGCCGTGCGGGCCCTGCTCGCCGCCCCTGGGTCAATGCCTGCCGGCGAGTTCGCGGCTTGGATCGGCACATGGACGAGTCCAGGGAGCGGGCTCCTCATGTTTCCTTATGGCCTCGCGATCCTAATGTTCCCGGATGGCCGACTGCCCGGCCGGGCCTGGTGGCTGGCGGCGGTGGTCGTGGGGGTCATCATTGTGAGCAACCTGCTCGGGTCGCTTGGCCAGGTCTGGCCGCTTGGGCTCCCCCTGCGCGACGGCGGTGTCCCCGTAACCATGCCCCCGGCACTCTGGGACGTCGGCTTAGCCCTTGCCGGATGGCCGTTGCAGGCTCTCGGCTGGGCGAACCTGCTGATAGCCCCTGCGGTTGCTGCGATGGTACTGCTGAGAACTCGGAGAGCCAGTGGTGATGAGCGCCTCCAGCTGCGGTGGCTTGCATACGCGATCGCCATGGTCGCGGTGTCCTACATGGTGGGGTTTGTTTCAGACGAGAGGGTCTCACCGTGGGCTTTCGACACCAACGCTCAAGTCATCGCGCGTTGGGGCCAGCTGCTTAGCCAGTTCCTCGGCGCCTGGTTCGTGCTTCCGGTCGCGATGGCGATCGCAATCTTCAAGTACCGCCTCTACGACATCGACGTCGTCATCAGCCGCACGCTCCTCTTTGGCGGACTGGCGGCCTTCATCACGCTGACCTACATCGCGGTGGTGTTCGGCCTCGGGTCCCTTGTCAAAGCCGGCGCCGGCCTTGATCAGCTCCTCGCGCTGGTGGCCACCGCGATCGTGGCGGTTGCCTTCCAACCCCTGCGAGAACGTTTGAGCCGGCTCGCCAACCGTCTCGTCTATGGAGATCGGAGGACGCCATACGAAGTACTGTCACGGTTTGGCAGCCGCGCGGCCATGTCGTACTCCGCCGACGAGGTGCTCCCGCAGCTCGCCGGTCTACTGCGTGAAGCGACCGGGGCCGAAAGGACGGAGGCATGGCTTCGCGTCGGCAGCGAGATCAGGCGCGCCGCGGTGGAACCAGCTTCGGCGCAGGTGCCTCCGATTGCGGTCGAGGATGATCGACTGCCCACGTTGCCAGATGTGGACTGCAGTGTTCCGGTCCGTGATCAGGGCGCGCTGCTGGGCGCCCTCGCGATCACCAAACGCCGCGGAGAGCGCGTTACGCCCGCTGACACGAAGCTGCTCGCCGACCTCGCCTCGCATACATCGCTTGTGCTCCGCAACCTGCGGTTGGTGGAAGAGCTGAGGGCCTCGCGAGAGCGCATCGTGCGCGCCCAGGACGAGGCGCGCCGCCGGGTCGAGCGCAACCTTCATGACGGAGCGCAGCAGCGCCTGGTCGCCCTGTCGCTGTTGCTTGGACGAGCACGGGCGGCCGCTGACAGATCGCATGCGATGTCCAGCGAATTCCTGGGCACCGCCGAGGGCGAGCTGCGCGCCGCGCTAGGCGAGCTGCGCGAGCTTGCTCACGGAATCCATCCGACCGTCCTTGTGACCGGCGGACTGGAACCTGCACTGCAATCGCTGGCGGCCAGGTCGCCGATTCCGGTTGATGTTGAGATCGCCCTCGAACGACGTCAACCAGAGCCGGCCGAGGTGGCGGCGTACTACGTCGTATCCGAAGCGCTGGCCAATGTCGCGAAACACTCGCGGGCGACGGCTGCGCGGGTATCGATCAGCCGCGCGGAGAGAGGCCTGGTGATCGAGGTCAGCGACGATGGCGTCGGCGGAGCGGATCTGGCCGCTGGCGGCGGCCTCGAGGGCCTCGAGGATCGGACGGCGGCCATCGGGGGCAGGCTCTCGATCGTGAGCCCGGCCGGCGGCGGCACTCTGCTTCGGGCCGAAATTCCGTGCGGCTGACGATCGTCGACGATTCGACGCTCTTCCGCGAAGGACTGGTTCGGGTGGTGCGCGACCTCGGGTTCGACGTTCTTGCTCAGGCCGGCGATGCGCGATCGCTGATGGCGGTCGTCGAGGCAGACCCGCCCGATGTCGTAGTGCTCGACGTCCGGATGCCGCCGACGTTCACGACCGAGGGCCTCGAAGCGGCACTGGAGATAAAATCGGCGATCCCTTCTGTCGGGGTCCTCGTCCTGTCGCAGTACGTCGACACGCATCATGTGATGGAGCTGATCGCCGGCGGGGGAGGCGTCGGATACCTGCTGAAGGACCACGTGGGGGACATCGCCGAATTCGGCGATGCGGTCCGCCGCATCGCGGCGGGGGGCTCGGTGATCGATCCCGACGTTGTCGTCGAGCTGGTGGGGCGACGCCGCCACAGGGAAGCGATCGATGAACTCACCGAGCGTGAGCTTGGGGTGCTTCGTCTAATGGCCGAGGGTCGCACCAACTCCGCGATTGGAGCTCGACTGCACCTCAGCCCCAAGACCGTCGAGGCCCACGTGCGCAGCATCTTCATGAAGCTCCAGCTCGAACCGGCGGATGACGACCACCGACGAGTGCTTGCGGTGCTGACCTACCTGCGTGCGTGACCACGACAGCGCCGACGAAACCCCGGCAAGCTGGAGTTCAAGTCGCCTGGGCGCCTAAGGCCTAGTTTCCAGGCGCAGCGATATGCAGGAGGCCCATCGCTCCGATGACTGGGGCACGGCTTGCCGGCTCCGCGCCAGTTGCCCGCGTGAGTCAGACCAGCGCAACCTGATGGATGGTTTGCGACGACGAGTGCTAGCGTCTTTCAGCCAGGTAGGAGACTCGTGATGTCGCGCCCCGCTCGGCCAACACGACGACCGTCTCGAGGTATCTGAGCTGCCGCTCGAAATACGCGGTGCCCTCGACCTGCTCGAGCTCGGCGCGGTGAGCAAGCCTCGCCGACAGCCGACCCCTGGCATTCCCAAGCAGGGCGGCGGTGCGGTCTTCGATGAGCATGACTTGAAAGCCGGCGTCCTCGAGCGCCCGTTCATTGAACCCAGACGGGACGAACTGCGTGTAACCGTGCATTGATCTAAGGCGGACTTCCTCGCTCGACACTGGCCCCGCAACCACGGCCGCGTCCGTGAACCAGAATTTCCCACTTGAAATGAGGACGCGAGCCACTTGTCGGAACAGCGCCATGCGGTCACGAAGGTGGAGAACCGTGTCCACCGACATCACCGCGTCGAACGAACTGTTCATGAAAGGAATTGGCTGGTTTGCGTCGGCCCGTTGGAGCAAGACCAAGGTGTCAAGGCCGTGTGCAGAGACGCGGGCACGCGCAGCAGCAATAGCCGCATGACTCAGGTCGACGCCAACGGCGCGGCATCTGACTCGCCCGACGACAAAGGTCAGCGGACCACCAGGCCCGCACCCGAGATCGAGCAAGCGGCTCGAAGCTGTGAGGCCGAGACCCTGCCAGCAAGATTCAAGTTCCGAGGCGGTGACCCAAGAGTGCTGGCCAAAATCGGCGCCGTAAGCCTCGATCCGAAGCTGCTGCATCAAAGGCGAGTCGAATTCTTCGTACAGGCTCTCGTATCCGCGATCAACCGGGGCGTCAGGGTCAGCCACAGAGCTCAAGACTATTACTGGCCTGGCCGCAGCGGGCACGCCGCTGAGAAGTTGGTCGGGGGCCCTGGATTTGAACCGGGGGCCTCACGGTCCCGACGGGTTATGTGGGGGGTGAAAGCCGGCGGCTGGGCCGTACGCGACTGATGAGACCCAGCATCGCGAGGCTTGCGATAGCGGGCACGATGACGAGAAGGGTCTGCGCCTGTGGCACCCCTCTGGGCTCAGGATCCCGAATCATGATGACGCCGACGAAATCGGTCAGGCTGAGGGCGGCGATCAGAATCACGTCGACGAGGACAAGGACAAGGATCGGTCCGAGTCGCTGACGCCCCAGGCCCCAGGCTGCG
>JBKPCW010000200.1:0-6394 GCA_046727555.1 Candidatus Dormiibacterota bacterium
AGGTTCAGCTGCAGGGCGATCACGCTACGCGTGAGCATCTCGGCCCGCGCCATTCGCTCCTGGGGCGATAGCCGCGTGTACGCGTCGGCTCGCGCCAGGAGGTCCCGCGCCGGCTCGCTGCGGATGCCCATCTTGTTCGCCTTCTGGACCTGCCCTCCGACCACGCCGACCTGGGCCGCGATGCGGCGGTCGATGGGCACGAGCCGCGCCTCGGCCATCCACTGGTCGCGCAGCGTCGAGAAGTCCAGCGGAGTGGTCGCGGCGGAGAGGGCGTCGAGGCGCGACTTGCGCTGCACGAACGTCTCCCGCGCAAGCGCGTTGTGGAGCGCCTGCTCGGAGGCAAGCGCGTCGGACCGGTAGCGGCCGAGATCGCGCGTCCAGATGGCCTCGGACTGCTGCTCCCAGCGGCTCAGCGTGGCGGCGCCGCCGGGCAACCAGAACATCCACGCGGCCCCGAGCAGGCGTGTGGCCTGGCTCTGGGTCCATTCCCGCCGCAGCGGTGCCATGTCTGCCTCGGGGATGCCGTTCTCGACCATCCACGCCCACCGCGCGTCGAGCGTCTGGGCGCGGCCCTGGAGCGAATAGGCGCTGCCGACGTCGACCAGGCCTCCGCCGCCGAGCGTCGCGACGATGCAGAGGACCAGGAGGATCGCGGAGAGCCTGCTAGACCAGCCTCGCCTCGAAACGCGCGCGGCCAGTGGCGCGCGTGGCGCCTCCGAGGTGACCTCGACGGGCGGCCGTTCGACGGCGATCATGAAATCTATTCGTCAACGACCTCACCCCTGGTCCCGTTCGCCTGGGCGAGCATACACTTCGTCGGCCGCGACCAGCCGCTCTTGGCGGGTGCCCGGAAAGTGCACTCTCACTCCCGGCCGGCCCGGGCTGCCGAGCTCCCAACCCGCCGCGTACAGCTCGGCCGCCCGCGTCAGGTCCCCAGCCTGCGCAACCTGGACGCCGTCGGTGAACGACAGGCTCTGGGTGCGCGCGCCCGGGAAACCCAAACGCACCTGGCCGCCGGTCTTGAGGTTGTAGGCGAAGTCGTCGAGCGAGCCGCCCTCGCTGCCGGCCACGAGCTCGGCGACGGTCGGGAACTTGCCTTCCCGCATCGCCGCTTTGAGGTCGGCGCGACTCGTGCGTTCCGTGAGCCGGCCGCGACGACGGAGCTCGGTGAGCAGCACGTCGCGCTCGCCGCGCAGCCTGGCGAGGTCGGCCTCGAGCGGCCGCATGCGCTCTCGGATCGCGGCCACGCGCCGCTCGAGCTCGGCCGCGTCGAGGTCCTGCACGGCTGCTAAGTCTCGTGCTCGGCGCGGCGGTTGCGAAAGCCCGCGAAGAGCGCCAGGTCGTAGACGACCTTGAGACCCCCGCCCGCGAAGAACGGGACGCCGTAGGCCGCCGCGGCGATGGCAACGCCGGCGAGGGCGGGGCCGAAGGACATGGCGACGCCGCGCACCGCCCCAGTCATCGCAACCGCGCCCGCCCGCTCACCGGGCGGGACGATGGAAACGATGTAGGCCTGACGCGCGGGCACGTCCATCTGGGAGAGGGCGAAGCGTGCCAGAAGAACAGCGACGGCCCATGGAAGGCTCGGAGCGAACGGCACCAGCAGCAACAGCAGGTTGCTCGGCAGATGCGTGAACACCATCGTGTTCACCAGGCCGAAGCGGTCGGCCAGACGCCCCGACACCTCGTAGGACAGCGACTGCAGGATGGCCACGCCGGCGAAGACAGGCCCGAGCAGGTCCGGCGGCGCGCCGAAGCGGACGTGGAGCCAGTAGGCGATGACGGCGTTGGCGACGAAGCCGCCGCCGAGGGAGTCGAGGGCGAAGAGGGCGGCGAGGCCGGCGAGCGGCCGGAAGGAGCCGAACACACGCGGCGCCGGCTCGCCTTCCACCCGGGCCGACATCAACAGCGGCAGCGCGGCGGTGACGATACCGATCGCCGCATAGAGAAGGAAGTAGGTCCTCGTGTCGGCGAAGACCGCCGCCGACAGCCCGCCCGCGGCGTTGAACAGGCCGCCGGTCAGCGAGTAGCGCCCGAACGCTCGGTTGCGCCCGCCGGCGGACGCGGTCTCGGCGAGGACGGCCTGCTCCACCGACGCGAAGGGGCCGTAGTCCACGCTCGCGGCGCCGAGCATCCCGGTCGCGCCCGAGAGGATGAGCAGCGAAGGCGCCCGCACCAGCGCCAGGTCGAGCCCGGTGAGCGCCATCAACACGCCGACCACCGCCAGCGTCCGCCGCCGGCCGAGCCGGCCTGAGAGCGCGGCCGAACCCAGCCCGGTCAGCGACGCCGCCGCCAGGCCGATGCCCAATGTGACGCCGATCTCCACGGGCGCGAGTCCGGCGCGCTCGAGGTGGACGCCGAGCAGGACCGCGGAGAACCCGAACGCGAACGCGCGCAGACCGCGCGCCGCGAGCAGGAGGGCGCGGTCCGCTACGCCCTCATGGCGCACGACGCGCACGACGCCGCAGCGCCGCCACGCCCGCGGCGGCGATGAACGCGACGACGAGGACGCCGACTCCGGCCGGCACGCCCCACGTCCCGACGAAGTCGACGAACGCCGGCGAGATCGCCGGGCGGCTGGTGTTGGCGACCGGCGCCGGCGACGCGCTCGACGCCGGCCTGGTGACGGTGAAGGCGATGTGGCCCTCGCCGTGTGCCTTCCCCGCCGTCGCGACAACCGATGTCACCGTGCACTTCGTCTGGCAGCGGACGGCGACCATCTGCCCGCCGCCCTCCGTGGCGGCGAGCAGGTCGCCCTCCTGCACGCCGGCCGCGGCCAGGTCGGCCGAGGTCAGGCGCAGGACGTGGTCGCTGCCAGGGTGCGGACTGTTGGCGGTGACGCGGTCCGCGAAATAGGCGGCGCCACCCTGCGCGATCAGGCCTTCGGGCACGAAACCCAGACTCTCCACGCCAATGTCGCTCCCGACCGGAAGGGCAGGCTGGGCCACCACGCTGACCCTTCCGTCCGGCGCGATGGCGTAGATCTTGCCGCTGCTCTCGTCCGGAGCGATCAGCTCACCCCCGAAGGCGCCGAAGCCCGGCGGCGCGACCGCGAGCCCGCCCTCGAGCAGAGGCGCCGAGCGGGTGACGACGCTGACCGCGCCGTTGCAGTCGATCGCGAAGACGAACGTCTTGCTGCCCGCGGCGCCGGTCACGAGCAGGCGGTGGTCGAACGCCCCGGTGGTGTCGAACACGAGCCCCGTCAGGCCAGTCACACCCGTGAGGTTGTTGAAGGAGCCGGTCTCGTCGCCGGAGGCGCTGACGCGCGTGATGCCGGTGGGCACGTGCAGGCGAAGGATGAAAGTGTCGTCCGGCGTGAATGAGCAACCCGCGGCGGCGACCTGCCCGCCGGGCGACGTGGCGACGTAGGCCTCCGTGCCCGGGTCCTCGTGATAGCCGCCCGCACCGCGCGCGAAAGCCGTCTCCGTGCCGTCGGCGCCGAGGAGGTAGAGGGCCGCCGACCCGGCGACGAGCAGGCTGCCGTCGCTCCTCGGACCGCCGACGTCCATGACCCCCTTGATCGGATGCCACTGCTCCCACGCCGCCCCGGCCGCGCCCGCCTGGAGCGGGGCCAGGGCGAGCCCCGCGGCGGCGCCGGCCGCCAGCCACCGGGCGTATTTCAACATGGGTGTTGAAAAACTCCTAGAATCGTGATCGTGGACTCCAAGCGGAACACCATCCTCGCCTTCCTCAAGACTCGCGGCCACGCCACTCTAGGCGAGATCGCGGCCCATCTCGAGGTTTCGAAGCAGGGCGCGCTCCGCCACCTCGAGTCGCTCCAGGCCGCGGGCCTGGCCACGGTCGCCCCGGCGCCTGCGCACGGCCCGGGCCGGCCGGAGAACGTCTACAAGCTCGCGCCGGCGGCGGACGAGCACTTCCCCGACGGCCACCGCGAGCTCACCACCGAGCTCGTCGATTTCATGACTCAGCGGCAGCTGCAGGACTTCTTCGCCCGGCGCGCCGCCCGCCTCGAGGCGGAGTACGCCCCTCGATTGGCGGGCCTAGACTTCGAAGCGCGCGTCCGCGAGCTCGCCCGCCTTGCGACCGAGCACGGCCACATGGCCGAGGTCGTCGAGGTCGGAGAAGGGGGGCTCGCCATCCGCCACTGCAACTGCCCCATCCAGGACGTGGCTTCTCGCACCGGCCTGCCGTGCGTCAACGAGCAGCAGATGTACGAGCGCCTCCTCGGAGCCGAGGTCGCGCGCACGACCTGGATGGCGGAGTCGGCGGACGACTGCACATACGTGATGAAGGAGAAGGGAGAGAGAGTTGGCTGATTTCGAGATCAAAGACCTGCGCGCGAGCGTCGAGGGTCGGCAGATCCTGAAGGGCGTCTCCCTCGCCATCGACAAGGGCGAGGTCCACGCTGTCATGGGCCCGAACGGCTCGGGCAAGTCGACGCTGTCGCACACGCTGATGGGCCACCCTGGCTACACGGTCGACGGCGGCACGGTCACATTCAAGGGCCAGAACGTCCTCGACCTGGAGCCCGACGAGCGCGCGCGCCTGGGCATGTTCCTCGCGTTCCAGTACCCGGTCGTGGTGCCGGGGATCTCGATGGCCAACTTCCTGCGCACGGCGCTGAACTCCAAGCGCGGCTACGACGGCAAGGACAAGTCCAAGATGGTCACGCCGAAAGAGTTCCGCGGCATGCTCAAGGACGAGCTGCAGGTGCTCCACATGGACGACTCGTTCCTGCCCCGCTACATCAACGACGGGTTCTCGGGCGGCGAGAAGAAGCGAGCCGAGATCCTGCAGATGGCGGTGCTCAAGCCGGAGATCGCGATCCTCGATGAGACGGATTCGGGCCTGGACATCGACTCCATCAAGTTCGTAGCCGAGGCGGTCAACCGCATGCGCGGCCCCGATCTCGGCGTCCTGATCATCACCCACTACACGCGTGTACTCGAGTTCATCAAGCCTGACTTCGTGCACGTGCTGGTCGACGGCAAGTTCGTCCTCTCGGGCGGCCCGGAGGTCGCGGACCGCCTGGAGAAGACCGGCTACGCGGAGTGGGGACACACGGAAGAAGAGCCGAAGGAGGTCGCCTGATGGCAACTCAGCCGAAGATCGAGGTCGGCTCCGACTACAAGGAGAAGTACGGCTTCTTCGTCCCGGAGGACTACGTCTTCAAGGCCAAGCGAGGCCTGAACGAGGAGATCGTCAAGGAGATCTCGTTCATGAAGGGCGAGCCGGAGTGGATGACGAAGTTCCGCCTCCGCTCGCTCGAGATCTTCCGCAAGAAGCCGATGCCCACGTGGGGCGCGGACCTGTCGGTGATCGACTTCGAGAACATCTTCTATTACCTAAGGGCGTCCGAGAAGCAGTCGAAGACGTGGGAGGAGCTACCGGCCGACATCAAGGCGACCTATGACCGGCTGGGCGTACCGGAGGCGGAGCGCAAGTTCCTGGCCGGCGTGTCGGCCCAGTACGAGTCGGAGGTCGTCTACCACTCGCTGCAAGAAAACCTCACCAAGAAGGGCGTCATCTTCCTGGACACGGACTCGGCTTTGCGCGAGCACCCGGACCTCTTCAAGGAGTACTTCGGCACGGTCATCCCGCCCGCGGACAACAAGTTCTCGGCGCTGAACAGCGCGGTGTGGTCGGGCGGTTCCTTCATCTACGTACCGAAGGGCGTGAAGGTGGAGATCCCGCTCCAGGCCTACTTCCGCATCAACGCGGAGAACATGGGCCAGTTCGAACGCACGCTGATCATCTGCGACGAGGACTCGTACGTGCACTACATCGAGGGGTGCACGGCCCCGATCTACACGACCGACTCGCTGCACAGCGCGGTGGTCGAGATCATCGTCAAGAAGAACGCTCGCTGCCGCTACACGACGATCCAGAACTGGTCGACCAACGTCTTCAACCTGGTGACCAAGCGTGCGATGGCGTACCAGGACGCGACGATGGAATGGGTCGACGGCAACCTCGGGTCGCAGATCACGATGAAGTACCCGAGCGTCTACCTGATGGAGCCGGGCGCGAAGGGCGACGTGCTCTCGATCGCGTTCGCCGGCAAGGGCCAGCACCAGGACGCGGGCGGCAAGATGATCCACGTCGCCCCGAACACGACCTCGACCATCACGTCGAAGTCGATCAGCAAGGCCGGCGGCCGGACCTCGTACCGCGGCCACATCAAGATCTACCCCGGCGCGAACAACTGCAAGTCGTTCGTCAAGTGCGACGCGCTGCTCCTCGATGACGCAAGCCGCTCCGACACGTACCCCTACAACGACGTCGACGCCGAGAACGTGACCCTCGGCCACGAGGCGACCGTGAGCAAGGTCAGCGACGAGCAGCTCTTCTACCTGATGAGCCGCGGCATCCCGCGCGCGGAGGCCGAGACCTGTCTCTTATACACATCTCCGAGCCCACGAGACCACGGCTA
>JBKPCW010000201.1:0-6770 GCA_046727555.1 Candidatus Dormiibacterota bacterium
CGTTAGCCTTTCCGTGCGGTGGCACGCGATTGAGCGATCCCGTCCGCATCGGATTGATCGGCTGCGGGAACATCAGCGCCGCCTATCTCACCAACCTGACCGCCTCGCCGGACGTCGACGTGGTGGCCTGCGCCGACGCGGTCCCGCAGCGGGCCACGGCGCGCGCCGCCGAGTTCGGAGTCCCGCGCGCGTGCAGCACGGTGGAGCTTCTCGCCGACCCGGAAATCGAGCTGGTCGTCAACCTGACCGTGCCCAACGCGCACGCGTCCATCGCCCTGGCGGCCCTCGAAGCCGGCAAGCACGTCTACAACGAGAAGCCTTTCGCGACCGCGAGGGAAGACGGCAGGCGCATCCTGGACACCGCCGCCTCGAAAAGACTCGTGGCCGGTGGCGCGCCGGACACCTTTCTCGGCGCCGGCATCCAGACCTTTCTCAAGCTGATCGCGGAGGGGGAGGTGGGCGAACCGCTGGCCGCCTCGGCGTTCATGGTCAAGGAAGGGCCCGTGAACTGGCACGCCAACGCCGCGATGTTCTTCCAGCCCGGCGCGGGTCCTCTGCTGGACGTCGGGCCGTACTACGTCACGGCGCTCGTCTGCGCGCTGGGCCCGGTGCGCCGGGTGGCCGCGATGGCTCGCATCCTCTATCCGACGCTCACGGCCGAGCAGGGTCCCATCGCCGGTCAGACGTTCGAGGTCAAAACTCCAACCTTTGTCAGCGCCTCGCTCGAGTTCGCCCGCGGCGCGGTGGCCACGCTCGTCACCACCTTCGGGATTCAGGGTTCCGACCTGCCCCACGTCCAGGTCTACGGCAGCCGCGGCATCCTCGCCATGCCCGACCCCAACACGTTCGGCGGCCCGGTGGCGTTTCGCGCCGGCGCCGAAGACTCGACCTGGCGCGACGTCCCCCTGGCCTACCGGCACACCGATTCGCGGGCACCCCGAAATTTCCGCGGCCTCGGCGTCGTCGAGATGGCCCGCGCGATTCGCTACGGCGAGCAGCCGCGAGCCTCGGGGGCCCTGGCGTTCCACGCACTTGACGTCATGCTGTCGATACTCGAGTCGGCCGAGACCGGTCGCCACGTCACGGTCGAGAGCAGTTGCGACGTGCCGCCGCTCATGCCGCTGGACGCCGACCTCGAGCTCGCCCGATGATCGCGCTCCAGCTCTACACCATCCGCGACCGGCTGCAGGACCCCGTCCGAATCCCTGGCGTTCTCGATCGTGTGCGCGAGATCGGTTACACCGCGGTCGAGGTCGCGGGCCTGCCGCCGGATGCGGTTGCGCGCTTTGGCGACGAGCTGCGTCGCGCCGGCCTGGTGGCCTGCGCCGCCCATGTGGGCATCGACCGGCTGACGCGCGACCTCGAAGGCGCGGTCGCGGAATGCCGTGACTGGGGCTGCCAGTACGTCGTCGTGCCCAGCATGCCGGAGGCCTTCCGGACGCAGGAGGGCTGGCCTCGCTTCGCGGCCCTGATGGGCTTGATCGCCGCCAAGCTTGGCCATGCCGGCTTCGAGCTCGCGTACCACAACCACGCTTTCGAGCTGGAGCGGTTCGAGGAGAGGACTCGACTGGATCAGATCGTCGACGGAGGGCCGTTTCAGACCGAGCCCGACACGTACTGGCTGCAGTACGGCGGCGTGAACCCCGCCGCCTGGATTCGCCGCCACGCGGGAAGGGTTCCGCTCGTCCACCTCAAAGATTTCGCGGTCGAGCGAGGCGAGCCCGTCGACGCCGAGGTGGGGGAGGGCAACCTCGACTGGGAGGACATACTCTCCGCCTGCCGCGAGGCCGGGACGCGGTGGCTCATCGTCGAGCAGGACGCGCCGCGCCGCGACCCCCTGGAAAGCGTGGCGGTCAGCTTTCAGAATCTGACCAGGCTGGTCGCCGATGCGTAAACGCCTGCTGGGTCGAACCGGAGTGCTCGTCACCGAGTTTGCGCTCGGCACGATGACGTTCGGGCAGGAGGCCGGCGCGGACGGAGCCTTCCGATTGCTCGACCATTACGTCGAGAGGGGCGGCAACCTCGTCGACACCGCCGACGTGTACCCGCCCGCGGGACCGAAGGGCGCCTCGGAAGAGATCATCGGCAAGTGGCTGCACGCCCATCCTGGGAGGCGGGACTCGATCGTCCTCGCGACCAAATGCCGCGGCCGGATGGACGACTCGGGCAACTCGGAAGGCCTGTCCCGGCGCTGGATCCTGAAGGCCTGCGAGGACAGCCTTCGCCGGCTGCAGACCGACTACATCGACCTCTATCAGGCGCATCAGTGGGACCCGGCGACTCCGATCGAGGAGACGCTCGCCGCGTTCGACGCGCTCGTGCAGTCCGGGAAGGTGCGCTACGTCGGAGTTTCCAACTTCACCGGGGCGCAGCTCGAGCGCACCGTCCAGACCGCGCGCCGCATGGGTCTTTCCCCGCCGGTGACGCTGCAGCCGCAGTACAACATGCTCGCG
Organism: Candidatus Dormiibacterota bacterium; assembly: GCA_046727555.1. Taxonomy (GTDB): domain Bacteria; phylum Chloroflexota; class Dormibacteria; order Dormibacterales; family Dormibacteraceae; genus 40CM-4-65-16. The sequence goes on from JBKPCW010000201.1 coordinate 2,454, forward strand.
CGAGAGATCGAGTGGGAGCTCGTGCCGGTGTGCCTGGAGCATGGGCTGAGCATCATTCCCTGGGGGCCGCTGGGCCAGGGCTGGCTGTCCGGAAAGTACAGCCGGGATGCCACGCCGACCGGAGCCACGCGCCTGGGCGAAGACCCCAACCGCGGCGTCGAGGCGTACTCGCGGCGCAACGTCGAGCGCACCTGGCGGATCGTCGAGGCGGTCCAGTCCGTGGCCGCCGAGCTCGGCGTGCCGCCCGCCCGGGTGGCGCTCCGCTGGCTTGCCGATCGCCCGGCGGTGACCGCGCCGCTGCTCGGCGCGCGCACGGTCGAGCAGCTCGGCGACAACCTCGGGGCTAGCGAGGTCACGCTGGACGACAGGCAGCGCGCACTCCTGGACGAGGTGAGCGCGCCGCCCACCCCCGACTATCCCTACCGGCTGCTCGCGGAGAACGCCGCCGAGCGGCGGGGGCTCACTCGGGGAGGGTGACCAGCTCGTAGGGCACGATCGACCGGCTGGGAGTCGGCTTACCCTCGAGCTGGGCGAGCAGCAGGTCGACGGCCCGTCTTCCGATCTCGCGCTCGTCCTGCTGGATGTGCGTGAAGTGAGGCTCCACGAACCGATTGCGGGGTGAGTCGAAGCATGTGATCAGGGTGCCGTCGAGCCGCCCGAGCTCCTGCATCACGTGGCGGATCAGCTGCGCTATCGGGTACTCGGACGCCACGAACGCCGTGACCGATGCGGTCTTCTCGATGAAGGCGCGTATCGCCTCCCGATCCGCCGCGATGCCGCCCCGGGCGTTCGGAGGTCCGTCGGTGCCGGCCATCCTCATCCCGATCGTCAGGCTCGTCAGCTGGTGCTGACCGTCCAGTCCGAGGCCACGTTCGCTGAAGGCGGTGCCGAATCCAGAGAGCCGGTCCTCGATGCTCGAGGTGTTCTTGGGCGGAGAAGACATGAAGGCCACGTGCTTGTGGCCGCGGTCCAGCGCGTAACGGGTCAGGTCCCTGGCCGCGCACAGGTTGTCCGTGTACACGGAGGTGGCGGCGATCCCTCTCATGTAGCGATCGACCAGCACGAGCGGGCTCTTGGCCAGCGCCAGGCGCAGCAGGCTGGCGTTGTAGAACTCGCCGTTGACGGGAAAGACGATCAGGCCGTCCACCGAGTCGGTGTGGACGAGCTTGTCGATGGCGCGTTCCTCCTCCTCCTGCAGGCCGTGTGTCCGCTTGAGGACGACGCTGAACTCGCTCTCCGCGGCTCGCTCCTCGATCGAGTTCAACAGCTCGAGGCCATAGGCCGGCGACGCATCAGGCAGCAGGAAGGCGAGGCGCATGGTGAGGCGTCGCGACCGCCGCGGCCGCACCCCGTCGGCGGACGGAGCGTTCAGGATCCGGGTCACGTCGCGGGCGACGAACGTTCCCTTGCCGCGAATCCGCTCGACGAGCCCGGCGCGTTCCAGGTTCTGTAGCGCGCGCATGGAGGTGATGCGGCTGACGCTGTGAGCCTGGGCCAGCTCCTTCTCCGAGGGGACGCGGTCGCCACTGCGCAGAGCGCCGCTGCGGATGTCGTCCAGGACGTGGTTGTAGAGGCGCTCGTAGAGCAGATGGCGCTCGTGGCTCATTCTTACATTGCCCTAAGACATCTTATGGCATCCAGTTTGAGTTTGAAATGCTCGCAGAAGCCCAGAGCGATCGCCGTTCTTGACATGTTATATCGGCGATGCTACGTTGCAAGTCAGGCCATTTTCGGGAGCGGCCTCGGTGGAGTAGTTCGTGGCCCCACGCCGGCGCACTCTCGCCCCGGTTGCAGTGCATCGGCCACCGGGAAGAAGGCGCGGGGAACGTGTCACACGGAGGGAACGCCATGGCATCTAGTCCCGGACGGGGGATGCAAGCTCTGCTTCTCTCGATCATCACGGCCGTCGCCGCTGCGTGCAGCAGCGGAGGAGGCCAGACCGCTGCCCCGCTGCCCGGGTGCAACTCGGGAACGTCGCAGGTCCTTTTCTGGACGTCGCATACGCCGCCCGACACCACCAGCATGCAGCACATGGTCGACGCCTACAACAAGCAGAGCAACTCGTACTGCGTGAAGATGGTCGCCGTACCCGGCTCAGAGACTGACATCGCCAAGCTGACCACCGCGGTCCGCGGCGGCACCGGTCCCGACGTCTATGAGCTCGACCGCTTCACCGTCGCCGAACGCGCCGCAGCGGGCGTGCTGGAGGACCTCACTCCCTTCGGCGCCGCGAGCCAGAGCAGCAACTACCTCGAGTTCGCCTGGAACGAGGCGCTCTTCAAGGGCAAGCCATACGCCCTTCCGTTTGACACCGATGCCCGCGCCCTGTTCTACAACAAGGACCTCATGCAGAAGGCGGGTGTCGATCCTGCCCAGCTGGACATCGCCAAGGGTGCGCCGACCATCGACACGATCCGCACCATCGCCGCCAAGCTGAACAAGAAGGACGCGTCGGGCAAATACACGACGGTCGGTTTCGTGCCCTCGATCAGCCAGGGCTGGCACTACACGTGGGGCTTCGCCTACGGCGGCAGCTTCTTCAACGCCAGCTCCTGCAAGGTCACGCCCGACGACCCCAAGATCGTCCAGGCGTTCAAGGACATGTACTGGGACTGGTCATCGCAGCTCGGCCTCAACCAGCTCCAGACCTTCCTCAGCACCTACGCCCCGACCAGCCCGCCCCTGCCGACCGAGCAGGACGCCTTCCTGACCGGGCACATCGGCATGGTGGTCACTGGTCCGTGGGTCCTCAGCTGGTTCCCGCAGTACCAGCCGAACCTGCACTACGGCATCACCTACATCCCGGTGCCGCACCAGGGCGACACCCCGGCGACGTGGGCCGGTGGTTGGTCGGTCGTGATCCCCAAGGGCGCCAAGAACGAGAAGGGCGGTTACGACTTCATGAAGTACTTCGCCGGCGAACCTGGCCAGCGGACGTACACGAAAGAAACCCAGCACATGCCCACCTGGAAGTCCCTGTTGACCGACAACAGCCTCTACCAGGGCGACCTCAGTCTGTTCGTCAAGCTTCTGCCCACGGCTCACAGCCGGCCGGCGCTCCCAGTCGGCAGCCTCTACTGGGACCAGCTCTCGGCCGCGCAGGACGCAGCGATTCGCCACACCCAGGATCCAGCGGTCTCGCTCAAGGCCGCTGCGGACACCGTCAACGCCAAGCTGTCGTCGTTCTGTCCCCTCACTTGATGAGGTGAGGTCTCGTTGACGCAATCTGCAGCAGAGGAGCGGCGTTGATCGCCGCTCCTCGTCTGCGTCGGTTTCGCCTGACTCAACACGACTGGCGAAACCTCCGGACGGCTCTGCCGTTCATCGCGCCGTGGATCATCGGATTCCTCGCCTTCACCGTTTACCCGATCGTCTACTCGCTCTATCTGAGCTTCACCCGCTACTCGGGCTTTGGGGACGCGACTCCGACGGGGTTCGACAACTACACCTACATGTTCAAGGACCCGCTGTTCTGGAAGGCGCTGTTCAACACGCTCTACTACACCGCCCTGGCCGTGCCGGTCGGCGTGGTCGTGGCGATCTTGCTCGCGCTGATGATGAACCAGAACGTGCGCGAGGTGGCGATCTACAGGGCGGCCTTCTACCTGCCGTCGATCATCCCGCTGTTCGCGCTCACGTTCATCTTCATCGTGCTTCTCAACCCCGGCTTCGGATTTGTCGACTACGTGCTCGGCCGGCTGCACCTTCCCGAGCCCAACTGGCTGGGCGATCCGAGCTGGACGAAGATCTCGGTCGTCCTCCTGGCCCAGCTCGGCGCCGGCGGGCCGGCGCTGATATTCCTGGCCGCGCTGCGCGCGGTGCCGACCGAGCTGTACGAATCCGCGACGCTGGATGGGGCAGGACCGCTGACCCGCTTCTACAAGATCACCTGGCCGCTCATCACGCCGGTCATCCTCTTCGACCTGATCTACGGCGTCATCCTGGGAATCCAGATCTTCACCCCGGCCTTCGTCCTCACCGGCGGCACCAGCGGAGGTGGGGCGTACACGGCCGGCCCTGACAACTCGCTGCTCTTCTACGTCTATTACCTGTACAAGCAGGCCTTCCAGTACAGCGACATGGGCTACGCGTCGGCCATGGCCTGGGTGCTGTTCGTGATCGCCGTCGTCCTCTCCGTGGCGATCATGCGGTGGTCTCGGGCCTGGGTCTACTACGAGGCCGAGTGATGGCGGTAGCTCCCAAAGCCAGAGAGGCGCCGCGGGCGATCGCGCGTCCGGCGTCCCCAACTCCCGGGCCCCGCATCAGGATCCCGAAGTCCTGGTTCGTCCGCCTCGGGCTGATCTTCGCCGCAATGCT
>JBKPCW010000202.1:0-8696 GCA_046727555.1 Candidatus Dormiibacterota bacterium
GCTCCGCGAGATGTCCGGCGCCGGGATGATGGATTGCAAGAGGGCGCTCGAGGAAGCCGGCGGCGACCTCGAGAAGGCCTACACCATCCTGCGCGAGAAAGGCATCGCGAGGGCCGCCAAGCGGGCGGACCGCGCGACCGGCCAGGGGGTCGTCGAGGCCTACCTGCACAGCACCTCGCCGGACTACCCGCCGCAGCTGGGCGTGCTCATCGAGGTCAACTGCGAGACCGACTTCGTCGCCAAGGGCCCGGACTTCCGCAAGCTCACGAAGGAGCTGGCGCTCCAGGTAGCGGGCTTCGGCGCCCGCTGGGTGTCGCGCGACGACGTGCCGGACGAGGTGCTCGTGCAGGAGCGCGAGGTCTATGAGGCCAAGGCCCGCCAGGACGGCAAGCCGGAGCAGGTGATCCCCCGCATCGTCGAGGGGCAGGTCGAGGATTTCCTGAAGCACAACTGCCTTCTGGAGCAGGAGTACTTCCGGGAGCCCGGCCGCACCGTGCACCAGCTGATCGCGGAGAACATCTCCAGGCTCCAGGAGAACATCACAGTCCGCCGCTTCGTGCGATTTAACATCAGAGAGTCCTGAGCCAGATATCCAACGGCGCGCCGAAGTACAACCGCGTTCTGCTCAAGCTGAGCGGTGAGGCGCTTGGCGGCTCTCGTGACTACGGCATCGACCTCCAGGTGGTGGAGGAGATCGCGGCCCAGGTCAAGCGCGTCCATCAGATGGGCGTGCAGATCGCGGTCGTGGTCGGCGGAGGCAACATCTTCCGCGGCCTGGCTGCCACCGAGCGCGGTTTCGACCGCGCCACGGGCGACTACATGGGCATGCTCGCGACGGTGATCAACGCCCTGGCGCTGCAGGACGCGCTGGAGCGCACCGGCATCCCGGCGCGGACCATGACGGCGATCCAGATGCCGCAGGTGGCCGAGCCGTACATCCGGCGTCGCGCCGTGCGCCACCTGGAGAAAGGGCGCGTCGTGATCCTGGCCGCCGGCACGGGCAACCCGTACTTCACGACCGACACGACGGCGGCGCTGCGCGCGGTCGAGATCGAAGCCGACGTCATCCTCAAGGCGACGAAGGTCGACGGCGTCTACACCGCGGACCCCAAGCGCGACCCGACCGCGACCAAGTTCGAGCGCCTCGGCTACCTCGAGGTTCTCAACCGCGGCATCGAGGTTATGGACAATACCGCGCTCACGCTCTGCATGGACAACGACGTGCCGATCGTGGTCTTCAACCTGCTGACGCCGGGCAACATCGAGCGCGTGGTGCTAGGCGAGGAGATCGGCACCCTCGTCGGTGCCGCGACATGATCGAGCCGATCCTGCGCGAGGCGGAGCAGAAGATGACGAAGTCGGTCGAGCACTTCTCGGGCGAGCTGACGCACATCCGCACGGGTCGCGCCAACCCGGCGCTGATCGACCGGATCATGGTCCCGTACTACGGCACGCCGACGCCGTTGAACCAGCTCGCGCAGATCAGCGCGCCCGAGCCGCGCCTGCTGGTCGTGCAGGTCTACGACAAGAGCCAGATCGGCGCGGTCGAGAAGGCGCTGCGCACGAGCGACCAGGGCCTGAACCCCGCGAATGACGGGCAGGTCATCCGGGTACCGATCCCGCCGCTGACCGAGGAACGCCGGCGCGAGTATGTGAAGCTGGTCAAGCAGAAGGCCGAGGAGGCGCGGGTGGCCATCCGCAACGTGCGCCGGGACGAGCTGCACCGCATCGAGGCGATGCAGAAGAAGGGCGAGGTGGCCGAAGACGAAGCGAAGCGCTCCGCCGGCCGCCTGCAGAAGATCACCGAGTCCGAGATCGAGAAGGTGGACGCCCTCGCCGGCCGGAAAGAGCGCGAGGTGATGGAGGTCTAGGCGGCCCCCTCCAGTGCCGGATAGTCCGGACTATCCGCGGTTTAGGGACCGTGCAGGGCCTGATAGTCCGGACTAACCGTCGCTCCGGCGGGCTTCGGGGCCGGTCGGTACGCTTTCCTCACCCGTGGACTCTCAAGTCCCCCGCCACGTCGGGATCATCATGGACGGCAACGGGCGCTGGGCCCGCCGCCAGAGCCGGCCCGCCAGCTTCGGCCACCGCGCCGGCGTTCGCGCCATCAAGCGCGTGCTTGCGGCCTGCGAGGACCTCGGCGTCCACACGCTTTCGATCTACGCGTTCTCGACCGAGAACTGGGCCCGACCGCGGGCCGAGGTTCGGGCGCTGATGCGCCTCTTCCACGAGACGATGCAGCGCGAGATCGACGAGATGCACCGGCGTGGCGTGCGCATCGTCGTCAGCGGCCGCCGCGACGAGCTCTCGGCCAGGATGCGCGAGCGCATCGACGAGGCGATGGCTCGCACCGTGCAGAACAGGAACGGCGTCCTGAACGTCTGCCTGAATTACGGTGGCCGGGCGGAGATCGTCGATGCCGCGCGCAAGCTCATCGGCGATGGTGTCCGCCCCGAGGACGTCGACGAGGCGGCGATCTCGGCCCGGATGTACCAGCCCGAGCTGACCGACCCCGACCTCATCATCCGCACCGCGGGTGAGCACCGTGTGAGCAACTTCCTCCTCTGGCAGGGCGCCTACGCGGAGATCGTGGTCAGTGAGACGCTCTGGCCGGATTTCGGAGAGGAAGAGCTGAAGGCCGCGCTGGCCGAGTACGCGTCACGGGTGAGGCGGTTCGGCCGGCGTCCGGCAGCCGAGATGGTCGGTTGACGACGCGCAACGCGCCCCTGACCGGGACCTGGAAGCCGAGCCCGCTGATGGTCCGCATCGTCAGCGGCGCCGTCATTCTCGGCGCGGTCATCGGCCTGGTCCTGGTTGGGATCTACGGCGTCTACGCGCTGGTCCTGATCCTCGGCGGGCTCGGGCTGTACGAGTTTCTCGGCCTCTCGGACAAGATGGGCTCGCGCGCCCCGGCCTGGCTCCTCTTTCCACTGGGCGTGTTCTTCGCCTTCAGCGGCACGGTGCTGAAACAGGTAGACGTGACCCTGGTGCTTGCCCTGGCTCTGGTCGGCGGCCTCGGGGCGTTCCTGTTCCTGCCGGGACGCCGGCAGGGCCTCAGCCGGTGGGCGATGGGGCTCGCCGGCGCCCTCTACATCGGCATGCCCTTCAACTTCTACCTTCTGCTGTACACGTCCAAGCCCAACGGCCTGCAGTGGACGCTGTTCACGATCCTCGCCGTGGTCGCCTGCGACGCGGCCGCGCTCCTGGTCGGCAGCCGCATCGGCCGCCATCCTTTCTTCGAATCGATCAGCTCGAGGAAGACGCTCGAAGGTGCGGTTGCGGGGGTGATCGCAGCCATGCTGGTCATGGTGATCGGTGTCGCGTTCGTGATCGGACACAACCCGCTGCACGCCATCGTGCTCGGTTTTCTCGTCGGCACGAGCGCCGAGGTGGGGGACCTGGTCGAGTCGCAGATGAAGCGCATCGCGGAAGTCAAAGATTCGTCGCACCTCATCCCCGGGCACGGGGGCGTGCTGGACCGGATCGACTCGATCCTCTTCCCGCCGATCCTCGTCTACCTCTACGTCATGGTGTTTCACCTCTTGTAGATGCGAGCCCTCAACGTCGCGGTCCTCGGCGCGACCGGGTCCATCGGCCGGCAGACGCTCGACGTCATCGACCGCAACCCGGACCGTTTCCGGCTCTTCGGCATCACCGAAGGGGTGCACAGCAGCAACCGCAAGGCCGAGCACATGGTCCAGGGCCGGGCGGGCGATCCGGATTTCGACGCCCGCGTGGAGGCGATGGTCACCGACGCTCGCTGCGACCTTGTGGTCGTTGCCATCCCGGGGGCCCGCGCGCTGGCGCCGACGATGGCCGCGCTGCGCGCCGGCAAAGAGGTCGCCCTGGCGACCAAGGAAGTCCTGGTCATGGCGGGCGAGCTGGTCATGAGGGCCGCCGGCAACAAGGGTTTGCGGCCGATCGATTCAGAGCACAGCGCGATCTGGCAGTGCCTGTGGGGGGAGGAGCTCGAAAACGTCCGTCGCCTGGTGATCACCTCGAGCGGCGGCCCGTTCTGGGCCCACCCCGAGCTGGACCTCGACCAGGTGACGGTCGAGCAGGCGCTCAACCACCCGCGCTGGTCGATGGGCCCGAAGGTCACGGTCGACTCGGCGACGCTGATGAACAAAGGCCTGGAGCTGATCGAGGCGCACCACCTGTTTCGGGTGCCGCTCGACAGCATCACCGTCTGCATCCATCCCCAGAGCGTCGTCCACTCGCTGGTCGAGTTCGTCGACGGCTCGTTCAAGGCGCAGCTGGGCCGCCCCGACATGCGCCTCCCGATCGCGGTCGCGCTCGCCTACCCCGAGCGGCTGCGCGACGCCGTGCCGCCGACGCCGATCACGGCACTGAGCGGTCTCGAGTTCCACGACCTCGACGAGGCCAGGTTTCCGAGCGTCCGCCTCGCCCGCGACGCGGCCCGGACGGGCGGCGGCCACCCCGCGGTGCTGAACGCGGCCAACGAGGAGGCGGTGAACGCGTTCCTCGACGGCCGCCTCCCGTTCGCCGGCATCGTCCGCACGGTGGAAAGGGTGCTGGGCGAGTTCGCGGGGTGCGGAGGCACGCTGGAGGAGATCCTCGAGGCCGACCGCTGGGCGAGGGCTGAAGTCCGGCACTTTTTCGGTACCGTGAAGCCGGCATGAACGGGCTCCTGGTCGTCCTCGGCATCGCGGGGATGTTCCTGCTCCTGATCGCGCCTCACGAAGGCGGGCACTTCCTCTTCGCCAAGCTCTTCAAGGTCCGCGTGATCGAGTTCTCGATCGGGGCGGGCACGAAGCTGTGGTCGATGACGCGCGACGGGACGCTCTACTCGATCCGGGCGCTGCCGATCCTGGGCTACGTGCGCATGGGCGGCATGGAGGCCGGCGACCTCGAGGACCCGCACGGGTTCCACACCAGGCCCGCATGGCAGCGGCTCTTGATCCTCGCGGGTGGGCCGGCGGCCAACTTCCTGCTGGCCATGGTCGTGGTCGCGGGCCTCGACCTGAGCATGCTCAACAACGACCCCGGCAAGGTCGTGAGGGTCATCCCGGCCTCGACCGCCGCGCGGACCGGCGTCGCGCCGGGCGACAGGATCACTGCTGTCAACGGGCATCCGATGGCCGAGGGCTACGTCCGCCAGGTCGAGGACGCCAATCCCGGCATGCCGGTCAGCATCGCCGGCTATCACGCCAACGGGCAGCCCTTCTCGTACGTGATCCTGCCGTACTGCGAGAAGGGGGCGCCGTGCGTGATGGGGATCACGACCGCGCGCGTGATCACAGTCGACTACGCCCTTCGGGACGGGGCGACGTTCCCGTTCGTGGCCGTCAGCAACATCGTCCAGGGGCTCGCCCAGCTCATCACCGGCCAGATCCCGGGCGGCCTGCTCGGGCCGAACGGCGTCACAGGCCCGATCGGCATCGCCGACGTGACCGCCCAGTCGGTCTCGCTCGGGCCCCAGACGTACCTCTTCTTCGTCGCCCTGCTTTCGGTCGCCCTCGGTTTCACGAACCTGCTCCCGTTCCTCGCGCTGGACGGCGGGCGGATGGTCGTGGTCATCATCGAGGCGCTGCGCCGGCGGCCGTTCGACAGGGCCATGGAGCTCAACTTCCAGCGCGCCGGCCTCGCCGCCCTGCTCGCCCTCGCGGCCGTGATCAGCTTCCTCGACATCGAGCGCATCGCGACGGGCCAGTTCCCCGGGCTGACGCGATGAAGGCGCCGGTCAACCGCCGCAAGTCGATCCCGGTCAACGTCGGTGGGGTCGTCATCGGCGGCGCGGCGCCCATAGCCGTGCAGACCATGACCAAGACGGACACGCGCGATGTCAGGGCGACGCTGCGCCAGATCCACGAGTTGAAGGAGGCCGGCTGCGAGATCGTCCGGCCGGCGGTGCCCGACAAAGAGGCGGCCGAGGCGCTCAAGGAGATCGTCAAGGGCTCGCCGCTGCCGGTGATCGCCGACATCCACTACGACCACACGCTGGCGCTGCTGGCCATCGAGGCCGGCGTCCACTGCCTTCGCCTGAACCCGGGCAACATCCCCGACCGCGACAAGGTGGTCAAAGTCGTCAAGGCCGCCAAGGAACGGCAGATCCCGTTCCGCATCGGCGTCAACGCCGGCTCTCTGCCCGAGGAGGTGCACAGGAGCCTGCGCGAGCAGCACCAGATCGACCGCGACGATCGCGAGCGCACGGCCGACCGCATGGTCGAGGTCGCGCTCGGGCACTGCACGATCCTCGAAGACCTGGACTACGGTCCCGGGTTCGTCAAGGTCTCGCTGAAGGCGACCGACGTCTGGACGAACATCATGGCCAACCGCAAGTTCGCGACCGCGCGTCCGTACCCCATTCACCTCGGGGTCACCGAGTCCGGCCCCGTGGAGGCAGGCAGCATCCGCAGCTCCGTGGGCATGGGCATCCTGCTCAGCGAGGGCATCGGCGACACGATCCGCGTCTCCCTTGCCACGTCGGATCCGCGCGAGGAAGTGCGGGTCGCGCACGAGATCCTGAAGACGCTTGCCTTCCGCGTGGAGAGCCCGACGCTGGTCGCCTGTCCGACCTGCGGGCGGCTCGAGTACGACATGGTGCCTACGGTGAAAGCGGTCGAGGCCTACATCGCCAGGCTTCGTGTCCCGATCACGGTCGCCGTTATGGGCTGCGTGGTCAACGGGCCGGCCGAAGCGCGGCACGCCGACATCGGCGTCACGGGCGGGCGCGGCAAGGGAGTGATCTTCAAGCAAGGTAAGCTGTACCGCACCGTGCCCCAGGAGGAGCTGCTTCCCGTGCTGCTGGCCGAGATCGACGCGATCGCGGCCGAGCACGCCCCCGCCGCGCCGGCTCCGCTCCCGTCCTAGCCCGGCTGTTCGGTCGCCGGGCGAACTCGCGACACTGATTATTTAGTCGTGGAGAAAAAAGGCGTGAAACAGGAAGTAGAGGAGCAGCAGGACTTCGTCAAAGAAGTCACGAAGATGTCGGACGACTTCGACCGCTGGTACACGGACGTCGTCCGCAAGGCCGAGCTGGCCGACTGGTCCGGCGTCCGCGGAATGATGGTCGTCCGGGCGTACGGCTGGGCGATGTGGGAGGCGATGTGGCGCGCCTTCGACGACATGATCAAGGACAGCGGGCACGAGAACTGGGCGTTCCCGCTCCTCATCCCTCGCAGCTACCTGATGAAGGAGGCCGAGCACGTCGAGGGATTCGCGCCCGAGGTCGCGTGGGTCACCAGGGCGGGGGGCGGGATGGAGGAGCTGGAAGAGCCCCTGGCCGTCCGTCCCACCTCGGAGTCGATCATCGGCTCGCTCATCAAGCGCTACATCCAGAGCCACCGCGACCTGCCCAAGCTGACCAACCAGTGGAACAGCGTCGTGCGCTGGGAGATGCGCTCGCGGTTGTTCCTGCGCAGCCGCGAGTTCTGGTGGCAGGAAGGGCACACGTTCCACGCGTTCGCCCAGGAGGCGATGGACGAGGTGGCGCTGATCCTCGGCTACTACCGCTCGATCGCGCAGGACTGGCTGGCGGTGCCCGTCCTCGCCGGCAAGAAGTCGCCTGCGGAGACTTTCCCCGGAGCCGTCTACACGACGACCGTCGAAGGCCTCATGCGCGACGGCCTGGCGCTCCAGATGGGGACGTCCCACTACTTCGGCCAGAACTTCGCCCGCGCCTACGACATCTCGTTTTCCAACAAGGACAACGAGCGCGAGCTCTGCTACTCGACGTCGTGGGGCATGAGCACTCGGCTGGTCGGCGCCGTCGTCATGGCCCATGGCGACGACTCGGGCCTGATCGTGCCACCGAAGATCGCGCCCATTCAGGTGATCGTCGTGCCCATCTTCCGCGACGACGAGGGCCGCACGAAGGTGCAGCGGTTCGTCAACGGCTGGGTGCCCGAGCTCAAGGCCGCCGGGATCCGGCACCGCGTCGACTGGCGCGACGAGCGTCCTGGTGACAAGTACGCGCACTGGGAGCTGAAGGGCGTGCCCATCCGCTTGAACGTCGGGGCGCGCGACGTGGACGCGGGGCAGGTCGAGATGGTCGACCGCCTGACGCGGCAGAAGGTCGCGGTGCCGGTGGGTGGCATCGGGGGGCGGCTGAGCAAGGAGCTGGACACGTTCCAGCAGAAGCTGTTCGACCGCGCGGTCCGCTTCCAGCAGGACAACACGTACGAGCTGGGGACGCTGGACGAGGTCGTGGCGCACTACCGCGAGAAAGCCGGCTTCGTGTGGACGGGGTGGTGCGGCGACACCGAGGAGGAGGGCCGCGTCAAGGCCGAGGCCGGAGGCGTGACCATCCGCGTGGTCGACGAGGACTCGAAGCCGTCGGGCAGGTGCCTGGTGTGCGGCCGACCGGCGAAGTTCAGGGTGGCGCTGGCGAAGGCCTACTAGCCGGCGGTCGTCTGATAGTCCGGACTAACCCCTAGTCCTGCGACCAAAAAGGCACGGATAGTCCGGACTATCCGCGAGATCAGGCGACCGGGTTCTCGAACGCGCCGAGCGCCGGCGCGTCCGGGTGCAGCGATTCCTGGGCGACCAGCTGCAGCTTGCCGTTCTGCACCGCGTCCAGCACGGCCTCCGCTACGTCGGGGTGGAAGTGCGTGCCCGCCCCCTCGCGCACCTGGTCGATCGCCACTTCCAGCGACATCCCTTTGCGGTATGGCCGGTCCGACGTCATCGCGTCGATCGCATCCGCGGCCGATACGATCCAGGCGAAGATCGGC
>JBKPCW010000203.1:0-14478 GCA_046727555.1 Candidatus Dormiibacterota bacterium
CGGGGTCATCTTCCTCGGCGCGACCATGATCATCACGAGCCGCGATCTGCTGCGCATGCTGCTCAAGAGCCGTGCGTCGGAGGCCTTGCTCGCCGAGGTCGTCGAGCAGGCGCCAGTCGGGATCGCTCGCGCGGACACCCAGTTCAGGGTCGTCGGCGCCAACCCCGCGCTGGGCGCCCTGCTCGGCCGGTCACCCGAATCGATGCTGGGCCTCTCCCTGGACCGTTACATCCCCTCGGAGGATCAACCTGGCGTATTCGCGAAGCTCGCCGACCTGGCGAGCGGGGAGGGCGAGACGGCGAGCGGAGAGCTGCGGATGATCCGCGGCGACGGCAGCCGGGTCTGGACCCGCTGGACCACGACCGCCGTCAAGAGCTCGTTCGGGACGACCGAGTACTTCCTGACCACGCTCGAGGACATCGACGCCCGCCACCAGGCGGAGGAAGCCGCCAAATCGAGCCTCGAGACGCTCGAGCGCCTCAACTCGCTGAAGACCGAGTTCCTCCAGAGCGTGAGCCACGAGTTCAAGACCGCCCTCATCGGCATCCAGGGGTTCAGCGAGTTCATGCGCGACGCCGATCAGCTCGACATCAACGACGTCAGAGGTTTCGCAGCCGACATCCATCGGGACGCGGAACGCCTGGACCGCATGGTGACGGAGATGGTCGCGCTCGACGGGGTCGAGTCCACGCGGTCGAACATTCGGCTGGAGCCGGTCGACGTCAACACCGTCATCGCTCGCGAGGTCGCGGGCGCGCGGCTCGGCTCCAGCGCCGCGATCGTCACGAACCTGGCGCCCGACCTTCCGCCAGTCGCCGGCGACGAGGAGAAGCTGGGCCTCGCCGTGCGCACCCTTCTGGGCAACGCCGCGAAGTACTCGCCCGAGGGTGGACGCATCACCGTCACCACCACGCTGATCGAGGACGTCGTGACCGTCGGCATCAGGGACGAGGGCGTTGCCGCGCGCGCCGACTTCGACAACCGCCTGTTCGGCAACGACGACCTCTACGCCGACAACCCCATCCGCAAGGTCGTCGGCACCGGCCTTGGCCTGGGCATCGTCCGCCAGGTGGTCGAGATGCACGGTGGGCGGCTGTGGGTCGACCGGGTCGAAGGGCGCGGTTCCGAGTTCCACTTCACGCTGCCGGCCTTGCCCGCCGCCGAGGAGCCGGTGCCGGCCACGACCGGGGGCCTGGTCGCGTGATGACGAGGTCGCGTTTCGCGGCGGTGGCGGTCGCCGGCGGAGCCGCTGTGCTCGCCCTGGTCGTCGTGACCAACATGCGCCTCGGCGGCGACACGGTCGCGGTCGCAGTGCAGGACTTCGCCGAAGCAGCGGCCGCGCTTGCGGCGGCGCTCGCCTGCCTTCACGCGGCCGGCCGCTCGACCGGCCGCCTGCGGTTGGGCTGGCGACTGCTGGCCGCTTCGGCGACGAGTTGGGGGCTCGGTGAGGTGGTGTGGACGTTCTACGAAGTCGGCCTCGGAGTCGACGTGCCCTTCCCGTCGGCCGCCGACGCCGGCTTCCTCGCCGCGGTGCCCCTCGCGGCAGCCGGGATCCTGGCCTTTCCCTCGTCGCCGCGAGGCATCACGGACCGGTCGCGCGCGCTGATCGACGGCACGATCATCGCCCTCTCGCTGCTCTTCATCGCCTGGACGTTCGGCCTCAGCACCCTGTACACGCGCGCGCCGCTAGACGACCTCGGCCGCCTGCTTGCCGTCGCGTACCCGGCCTTCGACATCGCGCTGATCACGCTGCTTGGCCTCACCCTCACGAAGGCGGCTGGTCAACTGCGCGTGGTGGTGCTTCTGCTGGCCGGCGCCTTTGTCGCCAACTTCCTGGCCGACACGGCGTTCGCCTTTCTGACCCTGACCGGCGACTACGGGGTCCTCGGCAGCGCCTGGGACAACGCCTGGGTCGCGGGTTACATGCTCTTCGCCCTGGGTGCGCTCTGGCCGGTCGGCGCAACGACGCAGGCCAGGGACGACGAAACGATTGAGCTGTGGCAGCTGGCGCTGCCATGGGTCGGCGTCCTGGCCGTGCTCGCGACCGTGGTGTGGTTCATCGCTCGTGGCGGCGTCGGCGATCCGATCCGCGCCGTTCTTGGAAGCATCATCGGTGTCCTGTTCGTGCTCAGCCAGGCGATCGCGCTGAACGACTCGCTCCGGCTGTTGAACGGAAGCCGCGCCGCGGAGGCACAGCTCCGCGACCGCACGGCGTTGCTCACAGAGCTGTTCGTCCGGGCGCCGCTCGGCATCGCGCGCCTCAGCCCGGACCTGCGCTTCATCGACGCCAACCCAGCCCTGTGCGAGATGGTGGCGACGCCGATGGCCGCGCTCGTCGGCTCGTCGCTCTTGCGTCTGCTTCCGCCCGCGGAGCACAGGGGCGTCAACCTCAGGCTCGAACAGCTGCGCCGCGGCCACATGGACCACGTAGACGTGGAGACCAGGCTCACGGGCGGCGACGGCCGGTCGCTCTGGGTCCACCGCATGGTCACGACGGTGCGCATGCCCAGCCGCGAGGTCGACTACTTCCTCGTCATCTTCGAGGACGTCACCGCGAAGCACGAGACGGAGCAGGCGCAGCTCACCAACCTCGCGGCCCTCGAAAGACTGAACCGGCTCAAGAGCGAGTTCATGTCGATGGTCAGCCACGAGTTCCGCACCGCCCTCACCGGCATCCAGGGCTACAGCGAGGTGATGACCACCGAGGAGGTGTCCTCGGCCGAGGTCAAAGAGTTCGCGGGCGACATCAACGCCGACGCGCTGCGGCTCAACCGCATGATCACCGAGATGCTCGATCTCGACCGCATCGAGTCCGGGCGGATGCAGATGCACATGGAGGCGGTCGACCTCAACCAGCTCGTGCGCGATGCCGTGGACCGCGCGCGCATGTCGACGGACAAGCACGAGATCGTCGTCGACCTCGATGGCCGCGTCTCCTCGGTGCTCGCCGACCGTGACCGCCTCACTCAGGTCGTGAGCAACCTGTTGAGCAACGCGGTCAAGTACTCTCCCGCGGGGGGCTCGATCCTCGCCTCGAGCCGCCTCCACGACGGCGTCGTCGAGGTGGCGGTCCAGGACCATGGCCAGGGCATTCCGCCGGAGTTCATCTCCCGGATGTTCGGCCGCTACGAGCGGTACGAGGGCGCGGGCAAGACCCAGGCCATCGGCACCGGCCTCGGCCTGGCGATCGCGCAGCAGATCGTGCTGCTGCACAAGGGCCGGATCTGGGTGGAGAGCACTCTCGGCCAGGGATCGACGTTCCGTTTCAACATCCCCGCCGCCGTCGCCGGCGTCAAGGTCGCCTGAGGCATGACCGAAGACAAGCCGAGACAGTGCGTGCTGATCGTCGACGACGTGGTCGAGAACTGCGCCCTGATGTCCGACTACCTGGAGAACCTGGGCTGCGAAGTGATAACAGCCACGTCGGGCCCCGACGCGCTGGCGGCGATGGAACGCGCCGCCGCCGACCTCGTCCTGCTCGATGTCGAGATGCCGGGGATGAGCGGGCTCGAGGTGTGCCGCAAGCTGAAGTCGGCGCCGGCAACGAGCATGGTGCCGGTGGTGATCGTGACCGCCTACAGCGCCGTCGACGACCGAGTGGCCGCGCTGGAGGCAGGCGCGGACGACTTCCTGGCCAAGCCCGTGGAGCAGACGGAGCTCGTCGCCCGTGTCCGCTCGCTGCTCCGCGTCAAGACCCTGTACGACTCTCTCGTCCAGACCGAGCAGGTTGTCTTCGCCCTGGCGCGGGCGGTGGAGGCCAAGGACGATTTCACCGGGGCGCACTCGGAGCGAGTCGCGGACCTGGCGCGGCGACTGGCGATCGCGGCCGGCCTCGACCCCGACACCGTCGCCGCCACCTATTTCGCCGCCCGCGTCCACGACATCGGGAAGGTCGGGGTGCCCGACCGCATCCTCAACAAGAAGGAAGCGCTCGACCCGGAGGAGGTGGCGGTCATGCGCACGGTGCCGGTGCTCGGGGCGGAGATCTGCAAGCCCTTGCGCTCCTCGCACGGCATCACCGAGGTCATCCGCCACCAGAAGGAGCGGGTCGATGGCACCGGTTACCCGGACCGGTTGACCGGCGAGCAGATCCCCGCCCCGGCCAGGATCCTGGCCATCTGCGACGCCTACGACGGGATGGTCTCCGGCGAACGGGCCGAGCGGCCGCAGATGGCGGACGAGCGCGCTCGCGCCGTGCTGCTGCGACAGGCGGGCCGCGCCTACGACGAAAAGCTCGTCTGGCTCTTCTTCAACAAGGTGCTGGCTACGGCTAGTTGAGGAACGTGCCCCCCCTGTAACCGAACATGTCCGGGTGCGCCTTCCACGCCCGGACGAGGGCCACGCCGCTGAATCGCCGAGCGTCGTACTGACACAGCACCACCACCGGGTAGCGCTTCGACATCAGCTCGAACGCCTCCTCGTAGCGGAGCATCTCCTCTTCGGAGTCGAACATCTCACGTTCGGATGCCATCTCTCCAACGATGCGAATCGTCCTTGCGCCACCCGCGGCAAGCTCGGCCAGACGGCCCTCCCACTGTCCGATCGCGGCTTCGGCCGTGCCGCCGGCGAACGCCACCGACAGCAGGCGCTCGCCGGGCTCGCCCAGCGCCGAGACGTAGCGTGAGAACTCCGGCGCCTGCGCGACCAGGATGCCAGGCTCACCCACTCGAAGCCCATCAGCCAGGAAAGGGATGCTGAGACGCATTCCCCCCTGGTCGGTCGTGTAGACGACCGCGAGGTGGTTGGGCACCGATACCGCCAGTCCGCCGACAACGACCGCGTTCCGGGACACGGAGCCCCCGCTCTCGAGCAGAGCCAGGAGGTCCTCGGGCCGGAAGCGGCGCTCGCGGCGCCCGCCGACCCGGTCCGCGCGCAGCCGGCCGGAGTCGGCCCAGCGCCGAATCGACGCCTGGCTGACGCGCAGGAACCGGGCTGCTTCGGCCGTGTTCAGCATCCTGGATCAGTACTCCACTTAACTATATTTTGCTTCGCAAACCTTGCACAATGTATATTCGAATACAGCCATGGATAGTATGACCTCTTCGCTGCCAGGTTGGCTGCGCGAAGCGAGAAACCGGGGTTTGCTGTCCCGGCTGCCCGACCCGCTGGTCCTGTCCCTGGCCAGGAGTGGGCGCCGGGTCGAGTACCCCGCCGGCACAATCGGCCTGCGCTGGGACGAACGCCCGATGACGGCCATAGTCCTCAGGGGAACGCTTCGCGCGTTCATCGCGCACCATGACGGTCGCCATGTGACCACGCGTTATCTGGGCGTCGGCGAGATGACCGGCGTCTTTGCCCCCCGCCGGCCGGCCCTGGCCCGTGGCGTGCAGGCCCTCGACAGCAGCGAGCTTCTTCTGATCGACGGCGAGCGCGTCAGGGAGCTCGCCAGACTCGACGCCCGCTTTGCCTGGGCGATGATCGAAGAGCTGACGTCGGTACTCAACGTCACTCACCGCGCTCTGTCCGTCCGCGCCTTCGGTTCGGTCCGGCAGCGGATCGTCGGGGCCATCGTCGACCGCGCGCGGGCATCGGGCAGTCTCGAGGCGGGCCGGCGCGTCTCCGGGACCCAGCAAGAGCTCGCGACGGCGGTCGGAACCGCCCGCGAGGTAGTCGCCTCGATCCTTCACGATCTCAAACACGAGGGCGCACTGGAGGTTCGGCGAGGAGCCATCGTCGTCCTCGACCCGGCCCGTCTTGCGAGCGAGGCTGGGGAAATCGAAGGGCGGCGGCTGGAGTAAAGTGAGCCCGATCACGTTTCCGCGTCAGTCAGTTAATGGCGGAGCGCCCGCCCTTCGGCGAGATTAGGGTTCGGTTGTGGCTGAGCCCATCACCGTCCTGATCGTCGAGGACCACAGGTTGATGGTCGAGGGCCTATCGTCGCTCCTCGCCGAGGCCCCGGAGCTCAAGGTGGTCGGCACCGCCGGGACTGTACGCGAGGCCGTGGAGGCGGCGCACACGCTGACGCCGCAAGTCATCCTCATGGACTTCCGGCTCCCCGACGGCAATGGCGCGGAGGCCACGGAGCGTATCCGGCAGGAGCACCCCGAGGTGGCGGTGCTGTTCCTGTCCGCCGACATCAGCGACGACGCGATGATGCGGGCCGTCGATGCGGGAGCCTGCGGCTACGTGTCCAAGAGCGCAAGCGCCGAGGAGCTGGTCAACGCGATCCGGCGCGCCGGCGAGGGCGAGTTCCTGCTCCCGGCCGCCACCATGTCTCGCCTGCTCGCCCGCCAGCGTGCGGCGACGCGCAGCCAGGCGGAGCGGGAGAAGCTGCAGGAGGAGCTCACGGCGCGGGAGCGCGAGGTGCTCAAGATGATGGCCGCAGGCCTCGACAACTACGACATCGCAGAGAAGATGGGCATCGGCTACGGCACCGTCCGCAGCCACGTGCGCGGCGTGCTGGAGAAGCTCGGCGCACGCAGCCGCCTCCAGGCCGTGGCACAGGCCCGCGAGAGCGGCCTGATCGCGTAGGCGCAAACGATATAGAACGGCCCCTCCCGTGGGTGGGGGGACTTTGAGGATCCGCTCACTTAACTTCGTCCCATGACCTGGGGCGGTATTCGGGGGTCGTCGTGGCGGACGCGCCGCGCGCGCTTCGCCGACTGGTGGTTCACGTTTTCGGGCCAGCACATGTCTCTCGCCTTCAAGCTCGCGGTCCCGGTGATACTGACGACCGCGATCCTCGCGGCCTTCATGGGCACCACGGTCAACAACGAGATCCAGGTGCAGATCGAGAGCGCATATGGTCGCCAGGCGAAGTCGATCGCCTCGGGCGTAGAGGCGATGTACCTGCAGCATCCACAGGACACGGCCCTGATCGAGGCCTACCTCACCGGCCTCGTGAAGAGAGAGTCCGGGCTGGTCAGCGTCCGCATCCACAGCCTGGATGCGGCCGTCACCGTCATCGCGAGCAGCGACCCGACTGAGGTGGGCAAGGCCGATCTCCCCGATCCCGAGTCGAAGCAAGCGATCTGGGACGGACGCTTCTTCCAGGACGAGAACGACGGCCCGGTGCTGATCACGGTCGAGCCGCTGCGGGATGGCGATTTCCTCTTTGGCGCCGTTGTGATCGAGAGCTCGAAGTCGGAACAGTTCGCCGCGATCCGGGCGATCACCTTCGCGATCGGGGCCGCCGCCTTCGCTTCCATCGTCATCGAATCGATCTTCGTCCTGTCGGCCCTGTACCTCGGCATCATCCGGCGCACGCGGCGCGTCCAGCGTGCCGTCGAAGCGGTCGCGCGCGGCGATACCTCGGTGCGTTTGGGCGAGGGCCGGGAGTCGCGCGGGCGGGACGAGATCTTCAACCTCGCTCGGAGCGTCGACAGGATGATCCGGAGCCTCGACGAACGCCAGCGCGGCGACGTGCTGATCCGCCGGCTCTCGCGCCGGGCGCTGGAAGGAGTGCCCACGCCGGCCCTCATCGACGAAGGCCTGAACGAGACACGTCAGGCCCTCGACCTCGAGTCCTGCCTGTTCGCGACCGTCAAGGAGGACGGCGCCATGGCGGGCTGGCTGGACGGTTCGGGCGGGGAGCGCCCGGCGAGGATGCTCCCGACGTGGGTCTTCGCTCTGACCCGGGTCGCGGTCGAGGCCCGCCGAGCGGTGCACGCCGACCGCCTGGGGCAGGTCAGCGGGTTTGCCGAGGCTCCCGGCGCGGTCTCCGACCCGCAGGCGATCATCGTGCCGCTGCCCCGAACCTCGAAAGCCGGACAGGCGATCGTCGCCATCGCGAGGCCTGGCGAGACGATTCCCGACGGCGGCCTCGCCGTGCTCGACGCGGTGGCGGCGACGATCGCCGAGAGCCTTCACATGCAGGCCGCCGAGAACGCCCGCGCTGAGAGCGCCGTCAAGTCCAGGGTGATGGCCGCGGTCAGCCACGAGATGCGCAACCCGCTGAACTCGATCCTCGGCTTCACGGGTCTCGTCCTCGGCCCTGGGACCGCAACGCTCACAGAGAAGCAACGCCGCCAGCTGGGCTACGTCCAGTCGAGCGCGAACAACATGCTGACCCTCGTCAACAACTACCTCGACCTGTCGAAAGTCCGCGCGGGCGCGGTCGCCCTCCAGTACGAGACGGTGAAGCCGGGGTCGATCGTCGACGAGGTGGCCGGTGCGCTCCAGCCCCAGGCCAAGACCAAAGGCGTGACCATCCGTACCTCGGCCGGCGCGGGCGGGGAGGTGCGCACCGACCCCACGCGGCTGCGCCAGATCCTGATGAACCTCGTGTCCAACGCCATCAAGTTCACACCTGAGCGGGGACGGGTGTTCGTTCGGGCGCGCGTCACCGGCGGCGGTCTGCGCATCGCCGTCAGCGACACCGGGGTGGGGATCCCTCGCGACCAGCAGAAGCTGCTGTTCACCGAGTTTGCCAAGATCGACGCCGGCGCCATGGCGGCGTCGAAAGGGAGCGGTCTGGGGCTGGCGCTGACCCACGCGTTCGTGGTCGCGATGGGCGGCGCGATCAAGGTCTACAGCCGGCGTGGCAGGGGCACGACGTTTGTGGTCACGATCCCAGGCGAAGCGGGACCGGCGCGCCGGGAGGCGGCGTGAACAAAGTCCCCTGCGTGGTCGTCGCCGGCGAGTCGACGGAGGGTCGCCAGCTCATCGCGGGCATGCTGCGCCAGGAGCCGTGGCATATCGTCGACGCGCCTGACGGCCAGACGGTGGTCGACCTGGTGCGCGCGAAGACCGCCGACATCGTGCTCGTGGACTCTCGGCTGCGCGACGCCACCGGCTTCGAGGTGTGCCGGCGTGTGCGGCGGGAGGGCGACGATCGGCTCTTCCCCGTCGTCATCATCTCCAACCTCGACGACATCGGCCACCGGGTGGCCGCCCTCGATGCCGGAGCGGACGATTTCCTCTCCAAGCCCATCGACCGCAGCGAGCTGCTCGCGCGTGTGCGCTCGCTGCTGCACCTCAAGTCGATGCACGACCGACTGGAGGACGCGCGGCAGGTGATCTTCGCGCTGGCGAACGCCGCCGAGGCGAAGGACCTCTTTACGCAGGAGCACACCGAGCGCGTCGCCGACAGCGCGAGCGAGCTCGCGCGCCGGATCGGCCTTTCCGGCGAGACGGTGCAGCAGATCCGCACCGGCGCGCTCATCCACGACGTGGGCAAGCTCGCCGTCCCCGACGAGGTGCTCAACAAGCCCGGGCCGCTGACGAACGAGGAGTTCACGGTGGTCCGCTCGCATGCGCTGGTCGGCGCCGAGATCGTCGCCCCGCTGGCCTCGCAGCGTGAGCTGGTCGCGATAGTGCGCAACCACCACGAGCGCTACGACGGCAACGGCTACCCCGACGGACTGGCCGGCAAGGCGATCCCGCTCGGGGCTCGGATCGTCGCCGTGTGCGACGCGTTCGATGCGATGACCAACCAGCGGCCGTACCGGCAGGCAATGCCGTTTCCCCGCGCCGTGTCCATCCTCAACGCGGGCCGGGGCCGGCAGTGGGACCCTGCACTGGTCGACGCCTTCGTCGCCATCCTGGAGCACCGATGAGCGCGCCGGTCCGCGTCCTTGTCGCCGACGACAACGCCGACGTGCTGATGGCGGTGGCCGACGTGATCCAGGAGTTCGGCGGCGCCGAAGTGGTCTCGCTGACGGCGACGGTCGAAGAGGCGGTCCGCTCGGCTTCCTGGCACAAGCCCGACGTTGCGTTCATCGACGCCTGGCTCGCCGGCGGCGGTGCCGAGGAGGTGGCGAGGAGGATCACCCAGGTCTCGCCCGCGACCGTCGTCGTGGCCCTGGCCTCGGTGAGGGAGCGCGAGCTCGTCGTCCGCCTCCGGGCGGTCGGCGCGGCCTGCTACGAGAAGGAGGCGCTCAGCGCGGTGCTTCCGGAGATACTGGAGGCTGCCGGTCGGCGTTGACCGTCTGCCCGCCGGCGCGCGCCTCGACGTCGCGCATGTCGGGGAGCCAGAAATCGACCACCGTCCCGCGCCCGGGCCTGCTGTCGACCGTCCACCAGCCGCCGGCGATGGTCGCCCTCTCGCGCATGGCGACGAGGCCGAGGTGGCCCGGCCGGCCGTCGCGGGCGGTGGCCTCGAAGCCCGCGCCGTCATCCGCCACGCGCACGTGGCATCCCGACTCCATGCGCTGGAGCGATACCTGCACGTGCGACGCCCGCGAGTGCTTGCGCACGTTGGCCAGGGCCTCCTGCGCGATGCGGTAGAGCTCGATCCGGACGTCCTCGGCCGGCTCGACCGTGAAGCGGTCGTCGAGCGTGTACTCGATGTCGGTCTCGCTGCGGAGGCGGTCGAGCAGCTCGCGCAGCGCGGGCCCGAGGCCGGTCCTGTCAAGACTCGGCGGCCTCAGGTCGAACATCAGCCGGCGCAACCGCGTGATCGATTCCCGAACCGCCTCGTCGAGCCGCGCGAGCAGCTCCCGCTGCTGCTCGGTGGTGATGTGCTTGCGCAGCTGCTGCAGGCGCAGGCTCGCGGCGGTCATCGCCTGGATCGAGTCGTCGTGGATGTCGGCGGCGATCTTGCGCCGCTCCTCTTCCTGCGCCGCGACCAGGTGCGCCATCAACCGCCGCCGGTCGGCGGCCTCCTGCGTCTCCGCCAGCCGTTTCTCGGCCACCCTCCGGTCGGTGATGTCACGCACCGCGGCGATGACCAACGTGCCGTCGCCGGTGACCATCGGGCTGAGGCTGATGTCGACCGGAAACTCGCTGCCGTCGCGCCGGCGGGCGAGCAGCTCCAGGCCCTGGCCCATGGGCCGCGCCTCCGGGTCGCGGAGGTAGCGCGCGCGATGGGCGGCGTGGCCGGCCCGCAGCGCCTGCGGGACCAGGTCGTCGACCGACATCGCCAGCAGCTCTTCGCGTGAATAGCCGAAGAGCTGCTCGCTGCGGCTGTTGGCGAAGTTGATGTGGCCGTTCGCGTCGATTGCGACCATTGCGTCCGGAGCCGATTCGAGCACGCCACGGAACAGCTGGTCGCTCTTGCGCTGCATCTCTTCCGCGTCCTGGAGCTCGCCGTTGCTCCGCAGCCTCGACATGAGGTCGCGCAGAGTGCTGACGCCGAGGTCCGCGGGCAGGCTCATCTGGCCGCGCTTCGCTCGCCGGATCGCGTCGACGATCTCCTCCTCGGGCATGCCCTTGACGAGGTAGGCGACCGCACCCGCCTCGAGCATCTGCGCGGCTGTCGCCTGGTCCTCGTGGGCCGACAGGGCGACCACCGCGACGCCCGTCTGCTGGGTGAGCACTCGCTTCGTCGCCGACGGCCCGCCTCCGCCTGGCATGCGCACGTCCATGAGGATCACGTCCGGCCGGTAGATTGCGGCCGCGTTGACGGCGGCGTCGGCGTCATGGCGCACCGCGACCACCTCCATGTCGCCGGCGGATGTGACCGTGTCGGCCAGCGCCGAAGCCAGGGCCCGGTCGTCGTCGGCGATGAGGACCTTGATCGGGCTCATGTCAGCCGGCCGAACGGCGGTCCAGCCGGTAGCCGTAGCCCGGGATGGCGGCGATCAGGCCATCGGCCTCGGTCTCGCCAAGCTTGGAGCGGAGCCTCCGGACGAGCAGGTCGACCCGCTCCGAGCTGATGTCGGCGTCGTAGCCGTAAACCTCGGCGAGGATCTGGTCGCGCGACACCGCGGTGCCGGCGTTGGTGAGCAGGTAGTCCAGGAGCTTGAACTCGAGGGCGCCGAGGCGCACCGGGACGTCGTCGCGCCGGACCTGGTGGGCGTCGAGGTCGATCTCCAGCGGCCCCATGCGCACGCGATGGCGGACATGAGTGGCGCCGTTGGGGCTGGTTCTTAGTGCGGCGACGCGCCGGAGGTGGGCCTCCAGCCGCGCCATCAGCTCTCCCGGCCGCACCGGCTTCGGCACGTAGTCGTCGGCGCCGGCGTCCAGCGCGCGGGCCACGCTCGTCTCGTCGTCTCGGCCCGACACGAAGAGGATGGGCACGACGCCGTCACGCGAGCGGATGGCACGGCAGACCTCGGTGCCGGGCCGGTCGGGCAGTCCCCAGTCGAGCAGCACGGCGACCGGCCCGAGCGCCTGATGCGAGGCGACCGCGTCCGACGCCGTGCCGCACACCGCGGCACGAAAGCCCTCACCCTCGACCAGCTCGGACAGGAGGGCGGCAGAATCCTCGCTGTCCTCGACGATCAGCACGGTGCCGCGGGCGCCGGCGCTCACGCGCGGAGCTCGGCCTCGGCGGGCGCCTCGAGCACCTCGCCGAGCTTTGCCAGCAGCTCGGCCTCGAGGAAGGGCTTCTGGAGGAGCCTGGCGCCGGGCGGCAGTGGTGTCGCGGCGCCGATGACCGGCTGGGCGTGGCCTGACATGAAGAGGACGCGAAGGTCTGGGTGCTTCATCTGCAGCTCGCGTGCCAGGTCGGTCCCGAGCATGTTGGGCATCACGATGTCGGTGAGCAGCAGGTCGATCTCGCCCTCGTGTTCGGCCGCGGCGGCGACGGCCGCGGCGCCATCCGGGGCCGTGATCACACGGAAGCCGGAACCTTTCAGGATCTCTTCGAAAAGCTCGCGCAGGTCGGCGTAGTCCTCGACGACCAGGATCGTGCCGGTGCTCGGCCTGCGCGCCGGCGCGGCGGCCGGTGCGTCGACCACGGCCTGCTGAGACGTCTTTGGGACGAGGACGGTGATGGTCGTGCCCTTGCCGACCTCTGAGTACAGGGCGATATGGCCATTGAGCTGTTTGACGATGCCGTACACGGTGGCCAACCCGAGGCCCGTGCCCTGGCCGACGGGCTTGGTGGTGAAGAAAGGCTCGAAGGCGTGCTCGAGCGTCTTCTTGTCCATGCCGGTGCCGGAATCGGCGATCTGCAGCTCGACGTAGTCGCCGGCGGCGAGTCCGGGGCGCGCCGCGGCGTAGGCGGCGTCGACGGCCGAGTTCTCGGCGCTGATGGTGAGCCTGCCTCCGCGAGGCATCGCGTCGCGCGCGTTGACCGCGAGGTTGATGACGATCTGCTCGAGCTGCCCGCGGTCCATGATCACGGGCCAGACCTCTCGCGGCAGGTCCATGGTGAGGGCGATGTGCGATCCGATCGTGCGCGAGAGGAGCTCTTTGAGGTCGTCGAGCTCGTCGCTCACGTTGAGCACCGTCTGCGGCACAACCTCGCGTCTCGCGAACGCCAGGAGCTGGTGCGTGAGCCGGCTCGCGCTGCGCGCGGCCTTGTCCACGCGCTCGACGTCTCGCGCGGCCTCCTCGTCGGCGACCGACTTCTTGAGCGACGACGTCACGTTGAGGATGACCGTCAGCAGGTTGTTGAAGTCGTGGGCGACTCCGCCGGCGAGCTGGCCCAGGCTCTCCAGGCGCTGCGCCTGCTGCATCTGGCGCTCGATCTTCTCCTTCTCGGTGACGTCCTCCAGCATCGCGACCCGGACGCGCTCCTGGCGATACTCGACGACGTAGCTCGTGCCCATCACACGCATGAGCGACCCGTCCTTGCGCTTGAAGCTCAGAGGCCCGTAACGCAATGTCGCCGACTCCGCGTCGCGGTTGCGCTGGATCTGTTGCGCCTGGATGGAGTCGTCGGGCACGACAAGGTCTGAAGTCTTCAGACGGGTGAACTCCTGACGCGAGTACCCCAGCGCCTCCACGGCAGCGCGGTTGACGTCGACGATTTCGAGGGTCCGGGACCGGATGATGAGGCTGGGGAGCGGATTGCCTTCGAAGAGCTCGCCATAGCGGCGCTCCGCGTTCTCCCGCTCCGAAGCTTCGCTGCGCACCGTCGCGATCAGCTCGTTCACCGAGGCGCCCAGGTCTGCGACCTGGGCCGGCCCTGACGCCGGCATCGTGGTGTCCAGTCCCCGGCCGGCGCGCACCGCGTCGGCGAGCGCGCTCATGGGCCGTGCGACCTGCCGGTAGACGAAGGCCAGGACCAGTAGCGTCAGCAGCACGCCGAACGCGATGATGCCGAGCTCCTGCGCGCGGAGCTCGCCGTCCCGAGCCTGCAGGAGCACGTAAACACCCGCGGCCAAGCCCGCGGCCACGACCACCGCGCCGACCACGGCAAAGTACGCCTGCAGCGGCCAACCTCGCCCCCCGCGGCCCGTGTTACCGCGGTCCCTCATGCTTCGCCTCTCACCCGGACTGACTTAACGGCGAGAAGTATGGGTTTAGAGGACGGAAATGAACCCCAGTTAGTCGCCTAGAGCGCCGAGACCGCGACCTCTACCCGGCGCGTCCGGGGACCGTCCCACTCGCACAGGAAGATCGCCTGCCAGGTGCCGAGCGCCAGCCTGCCGTCGCGTACCGGCGCCGCGCACGAGGGTCCGACCAGGACCGTCTTGATGTGCGAATCCGAATTCCCCTCGGCGTGCTCGAACTGAGATTCCTTGGGCACGAGCTCGGCGAGATGCGTGGCGACGTCGGCGGCCACGTCAGGATCGGCGCCCTCGTTGATGGTCACGCCCGCGGTCGTGTGCGGGACGAATACGTGGCAGGTGCCGTCGGTCACGCCCGATCGCTCCACCGCCTCCGCCACCCGGCCCGTGATGTCGACGAGCTGCGATCTACGGG
>JBKPCW010000204.1:0-2769 GCA_046727555.1 Candidatus Dormiibacterota bacterium
CGCCCGAACAGGGCGCCAAAAAAGACGCCCGTCAGGAACGCGACTGCCAGCACCAGCAAGACGAGGCAGCCGAAGAACCGCACGAACGAGGGCGGTCCGCCGTACCGCCGCCGGGGAGGAAACGGCTCGCCTTCCGGCCACCATGGCGGCCGGCGGGTGTTCGCCGGCCATGCACCTGAGTCCCAGCCCCTCCAGCGGCCCCTGCCGCCGCCCGCCCTCACGGCTCCGCGAACCGGTAACCCACGCCGAACACCGTCTCGATGTGGCGCGCGCCGACCTTGCGCCTGATGTTCTTGATGTGCGCGTCGATCGCGCGCTCGTACGACTCGAAGGCCACGCCGCGAATCGCATCGAGCAGTTGCGCGCGCGTGAACACGCGCCCCGGTTGGTGAGCCATCAGCGACACGATCTGGAACTCGCTCTTCGTCAGGTCGACGCGCCGGCCAGAAAAACGCGCCTCCATCCGCGGCACGTTCAGCTCGACGTCCGCGCCTACCCGAATCACGTCCGACGGAACCGAAGCGGCCTCGGCGCGGCGCAGCACCGCTCGCACCCGAGCGACCAGCTCCTTCGGCGAGAACGGCTTGGTCAGGTAGTCGTCCGCGCCGAGCTCCAGGCCGACGAGCTTGTCCGACTCCTCCGTCCGCGCGGTCAGCATGATGATCGGCACCGCGCCGTCGCGCCGCAACGAGCGGGCCACGTCCAGCCCGTCGAGTCCCGGCAGCCCCAGGTCCAGCACGACGAGGTCCGGCCGGCCGGTGCGGGCCGAACGCAGGGCGGACGGCCCATCAGACGCGGTGAGCACGGTGAACCCACCGTGCTCGAGGTAGTCGCGGACGAGCTGCACGATGCGTGGCTCGTCATCAACCACGAGGATGGTCGCCACGGCGACCATCCTAGGTTCAGACATCGCCCCTAGACGGAGCGAGTGTCAGGGGGAGGGGGAGGTGGTGTCGTCCCCGACGAAGGCGCCTGGCCGGACGGCGGCTGCTCGCCGTGCTGCTGCCGGTGCCAGTCCGCCGCGCGCTCCTCGAACGACCGGGGACCGTGGCCCCAGCCACGGCCGTAGCCCCAGCCGCCGCCGCCCATCATCCGCCGGCCGGCGAAGCCCCAGAACGCGAGCCGGAACAGCCAGAAGATGCCGAACAGGATCAGCAGGAACCACAGGATTCCGAAGAACCCGAAACCGCCTCCGAAGTAGTGCGGGCCGTAGTAGTACGCCGGCGCGCCGTCGCCCTGCGTCACCGCCGGGACATGCGTCGAAACGCCGTCCGACCAGCCGACGTTGTAGGCGATCACGCCGACGATCACGAGCAGGATCACTGTCACCAGCAATCCAACGAAACCGAATCCGCGTCGCATCGAACTTCACTCCTTTGTGAATGAGAGGTGTGCTGCTTGCACGTCCCATCCTTCCCACCATTTGTGAGGGAGTTGTGAACGAGCTGCGAGGAAGTCTTAGAAGCCGCCCTCCAGCTCCACCAGCTCGGCGCTTCGCTTCCAGAGCGAGGCCTGCTGCCCGACGTCCTGGGTCGAGCGCGGCGGGTCGATCTGCCTCGTGCCCTTGAAAAGCCAGCCTGTGGTGCCCGCAAACGCGGGCGACAGCGCGAGCTCGGCCAGGTCCTGGCCCGCGCGCTCGGGGCCGCGCCCGAACAACCGGATCGCCAACCGAATGGGCGCCGGCGAATCGCGCATGAGATCGGAACGCACGACGCCGGGGTGAAACGCGTTGGCCCGGACGTCCCACCGTTTGGCGCGCCGCGCCAGCTCGAGCGTGAACATCAGGTTTGCCGCCTTGGTCGCGCCAAACGAGTGGTAGGCGTGGAACTGGCCCCGGTCGAGCAGCCGGTCGAAGTCGACGCGGGTCGGCGACGGCGCGGTCACCGTGATCACGCGGCCCCCACCCACAAGCCGGTCCCGCAGCAGGTTCGTAAAGAGGAAGGGGCCGAGGTGATTGACCGTGAGCATCATCTCCAGGCCGTCGGCCGACCTGGAGAAGCGTGGGACATACACGGCCGCGATGTTCAGCAGGGCGTCGATCCGGCCGCCGTTGCGATTCAGCTCGCGCGCCGCGGCGCGCACCGACGTAAACGACGAGAGGTCGAACGCAGGCCGGGAGAGACGAATCACCTGGGCACGTCTCTTCTCGAGCGCCGCCACCGTCGCCGAGCCGATGGCGCCGGTCGCGCCGGTGACGACCACCGTTGGCATGATTCAGATGTGATCGTATCCGCGCATGACGGCTACCCACGCCACCTGCATTCGGGCGCGGACTACATCGAGGTCGACATCAGGCGCACGCCCGAAGGCGTCATCGTCCTGGCGCACGACGAGCTCGAGCCCGGCCGGACGTATCCGACCTACGACGAGGTCCTGCGTGCGCTGCCACCAGGACTTGGACTCCATCTCGACTTGAAGGCGAAGGGCTTCGAGCTCGAGCTGATGGAGCGGGCGCCGGACAAGGTCGTCGTCACACCCGACCACCGCGAATCGGCCGACATCATCAAGCGGCATTTCCCGGGCGTCAGGGTGAGCCCCATCGACTTCGTCACCCTCGACCAGCGACACGCCAACG
The DNA here is from genome assembly GCA_046727555.1 of Candidatus Dormiibacterota bacterium. GTDB lineage: Bacteria > Chloroflexota > Dormibacteria > Dormibacterales > Dormibacteraceae > 40CM-4-65-16. The sequence goes on from JBKPCW010000204.1 coordinate 2,576, forward strand.
ATCAGACGCTGAACGGCCCGGTCCCGGTCTGGGTCTGGACGGTCGACGACGAACGGCTGATGAAGCGGTTCATGAAAGAGCGAAGGATCGAGGCCATCGTCACCAACCGCCCCGACCTGGCCTTGAGGCTCAGGTCGGCCAGATAGGGATGTCCCTCTGGCAGCAGAACGCGCCGAGATCGGGCGTCCAGTGGA
>JBKPCW010000205.1:0-3165 GCA_046727555.1 Candidatus Dormiibacterota bacterium
GCTCCGACCAGGAGCAGCTCGTCGCGACCGTGCGCGACTTCTGCGCGCGCGAGTTCGCGCCCAAGATCGCCGCCAACGATCGGGCCGGCCACCACGACCCCGAGATCTTCGCCAAGCTGTCCTCGCTCGGCCTGCCGGGCGTCTGCTTCCCACAGCGCTACGGCGGCTACGGGCTCGACTACCTCTCGCTGGGCCTCGTCTGCGAGGAGCTCGAGTACGTGGACACCGTCTACCGCACCGTGCTTTCGGTCCACGTGGGGCTCGTCGGCATGGGCCTTTACACGTGGGCGACCGAGGAGCAGAAGCAGCAGTGGCTCGTGCCCATGGCGTCCGGCAAGAAGCTCGCGTGCTACGGCCTCACGGAGCCGAACGCCGGCTCCGACGTGGCGTCGATGCAGTCGACCGCACGCCGGCATGGCGACGGCTACGTGCTCAACGGTGAGAAGACATGGGTGTCGGACGCGGACACGGCGGACTACCTGCTCGTCTTCGCCAAGACCGACACCAAGGCGGGGCATCGCGGCGTGTCGGCGTTCATGCTCGACCGCGAGGCCTGCGGCAAGGCGCTGCGCACGGAGCCGATCGAGGATCGTCTCGGCATCCGCGCCGGCGACGTCGGCTCCATCTCCATGAGCGACCTCGAGGTCCCCGAGGCCAATCGCATCGGCGACGAGGGCGACGGTTTCAAGATCGCGATGAGCTGCCTCGACAACGGCCGCTACACCGTCGCCGCGGGCGCGACAGGCACGGTGCGCGCGTGCGTCGACGCCTCGGTGAAATACGCGCGCGAGCGCAAGACGTTCGGCCAGGAGATCGGCCGCTATCAGCTCGTGCAGCAGATGATCGCGCGCATGGCCCGCGATTACGAGATCTGCCGCCTGCTGTACTTCAAGGTCGGCTGGATGAAGAACACCGGTGCGCGGCACACGCGCCAGGTGTCGATGGCCAAGCAGTACGCGACCGACGCCGCCTTCAACGCCGCCCACGACGCGATCGAGGTCCACGGCGCGTACGGCTACTCGGCGGAGTACCCGGCCGAGCGGTTCCTGCGCAACGCGCGGGCGCCGATCATCTACGAGGGGACTCGCGAGATCCACACGATCCTGCAGGGCGAGTACGCGCTCGGCTATCGCGAGGACCGGCCGGTCAAGAGATCGCTACCTCCGTACCAGCCCGACTAGAACCGGCGACGGCGTCCCGCCGCCTGCGCACGCTCGATTTCGTCGTCCTCTCGCTGTACTGGGTCGCGATCGGGTACCTGTGGAACAGCCTGACCGCGCTGATCCTGCCGCAGATGATCATCGACATCGTCGGCCGGGCGAACGAGGGCACGGCGGCGGGCTTCCTCAAGGCGATCGGCACGCTCGTCGCGGTCATCTGGCAGCCGATCGTCGGCGGCATCTCCGACCGCGCGTCGACGCGCTGGGGCCGGCGCCGGCCGTTCATCTTCGCCGGCACCGCCGGTGACCTTCTGTTTCTTTTCGGCATCGCGCTCGCGGGCAGCTACTGGTGGCTCGTCGTCTTCTACTTCGGCCTCCAGTTCGCCTCCAACACCGCCCAGGCGCCGTACCAGGGCCTGCTGCCCGACGTCGTGCCGGAGGCCCAGCGCGGTGAGGCGTCGGGCTACTACGGTGTGGCGAACCTGGTGGGCATCGCGGCGGGGACGGTCGGCGCGGGGCTCCTCCTTGGCCACTTCGGACGCGGCGCCGCCATCCTCTCGATCGCCCTGGTGCTGGTGACGACGATGCTCGCGACCGTGCAGTTCGTGCCCGACCGCGCCGGGGCCCTCGAAGCACAGTTCGCCAGCGTGCGCGAGATGGTGAGCAAGACCTTCGGTGTGCCGCTGCGCAACCGTCCCTTCGTCTGGCTCATGGTGTCGCGACTCCTGATCTTCATGGGCTTCGGCGGGCTGCAGAACTACGCCTACTTCTACTTCGACAACGTGTTCTTCCACCACGACCAGAAGGCCACCGCCATCGCCGCCTCGACCCTGCTGGGCATCGCCATCGCGGTCGCGGCGCTCGTCAGCTGGCCGGCGTCACGTCTCTCCGACCGCACCGGCCGGCGCCCGCTGATCCTTGCGGCGGGGCTGTTCGGCGCGGCCGGAAGCCTCGTGCTGGTCTTCAGCCACTACCAGTGGGCGCCCGCGGCGGTCGTGACGCCGCTGGCCTCCGCGCTCAACGTGCCTGAGCTCGCCGCCCAGGCGACGCTGACGGGACTGGTCATCGGCGTCGGCCTCGGCGTCTTCTTCTCCGTCGACTGGGCCTTCATCCAGGACATCATTCCGGCCCGCGAGGGCGGCCTCTACATGGGCTTCTCGAACATCGCCACCGCGGGGGCGGGGATCATGGCGGTGGCCTTCGGCGGTCCGATCCTCGACGTTTTCAACCGCGGCCATCCCATCCTCGGCCTGCCCGGCGGATTCCCGGTCGTGTTTGGCATCTTCGTGGTCTGGTTCGTGGCCGGCTCGCTTAGCATCCTCAAGGTGCCGGAAAGGAAGAGGGTGGTCGCTTGAACCTGGATGGCTTGAAGCCGTGGGCCGGGTTGATCGGCGGCTCGCCCCCTGACGTGGTGGTCGCCGGGATTCCGTACGACGGCTCCGCCGTCTACCGCAAGGGTGCCGCCATCGCGCCGCGGACAATCCGGGAGATGTCCGCCGTCATGCCACCCGTGACGGAGGAAGGCCGGATCCTGACCGGCCTGCACGTCCAGGACATCGGCGACCTCGACGCGGGGCGCGATATCGAGACGGGGTGGATGGCGCCGATGGAGCGGCTGGCGCAGGTCCCCTCGGACGCGTTCCTCACCGTTCTCGGCGGCGACCACTGCACCGCCATCTCGACGCTGGCGGCCCAGGTGCGCAGGCACCCCGGCCTCTTCGTCCTGTGGGTGGACGCGCACCCCGACCTGTGCGACTTCTCCCGCGGAGGCCACTGGACCTGCGGCTGCGCGCTGCGGCGGGCGCTCGAGGCGTCCGGCGTGGAGCCTTCGCGCGTCGTCATCGCCGGGGGCCGCGACTACGATCCGGAGGAGCTCGAGTTCATCGCCGCCAACGGCGTGCTCCTGGTCCCGACGGTCGAGATCGCGCGCGACCTGCCCGCTGCCGCCCGCAAGATCGCCGAGCGGCTGTCCGGCCAGGACGTCCACGTCTCCTTCGACATCGAC
>JBKPCW010000206.1:0-9309 GCA_046727555.1 Candidatus Dormiibacterota bacterium
GTCCAGCCGCGTCGAACTCGTCGGCCATCCGGGCCGCGACTGCAACCGGCCGGTACCGCTCGCGATAGGACTCGAGCAGCTCGAGCGCCAGCTCGGAGGTCTTCGCCCCCCGGCTCCAACCCGGCCAGTCGAGCGCGAACGCCACCGCTTTCTTCCTCTTGGGCCCGCGTTCCAGGACAGTGCGAACCCGCATCGGCCGGATGGTAGTCGCCGGCAGCGTCATCCCGACCCTCCGCCTTCCCGCGACTTCGGTTCTCTTCACGGAAACCATGGTGGGCAAACCGTGGTGGGCGACCCGGGACTCGAACCCGGATGGGTTGCCCCACACGCCCCTCAAACGTGCGCGTCTACCAGTTCCGCCAGCCGCCCGGCTTGCAGCCGGTTGATTCTACCGGGAGGCCTGGTCGCTCGCTAAGACGGATGAATTGCATCGCCGCGCTGCTTAACTTCGCTCGTCACGTGAGCGCGTTCTTGGCGTGGGACAGCCGGCGGAAGACATTCGCCATCGCGGCAGCGATCGTGCTCGTCGCCAGCGTCGTCTACGCGCTGATCCTGCGCAACGTCTGGTTCGGCGACAGGGCCGTGACGGCGATCGACGACATCGGTGAGGCCGTCGCGGCGGGGATCGCTGCCGCGGCCTGCGCCTGGGCCGCCAGCCGGGCCAGCGGCCGGGACCGGCTGGGCTGGACGCTGATGGGAATCTCCGCCTCGCTCTGGGGCGCGGGTGAGGTCGTCTGGTCGTACTACGAGGTTCTGCAGGGCATACCGACGCCGTATCCCTCGCTCGCCGACGTCGGGTTTCTCGCGGCCGTGCCGTTTGCGATCGCCGGCATCCGCGCGTTCTGGGGCCCGCCGCGAGGCACCTCCGCCAGCTGGCGGATCTGGTTCGACGGTGTCATCGTCGCCATCGCGCTCGTGTCCACGGCGTGGGGCTTCGGGCTGCGCACGGTGTGGGATTCGGGCTCACCGACTCTCCTGCTCGACCTCGCCTACCCGGTCTCCGACATCCTCATCGGCACGGTCCTGATCCTCGCCATCCGGCGGGCGACCGAGCAGCAGAAGGGCCGGATGGCGCTTCTGCTCGCCGGCATCGCCTGCTACTCGATCGCCGACAGCGCATTCGCCTACCTCACGGCGCAGGGAGCGTTTGGGACCGTCGGCAACGTCATCGACACCGGGTGGTTCGCCGGTTTCCTGCTCATCGCCCTCGCGGCCCTCTACCCCGAGGCCGCCGCCAGACCGCGCGCCGCCGAGGCGCGGCTGGACCTGTGGCAGCTCGCGCTCCCCTGGATGACGCTGCTCCTCGCGTCAGCCGGAGATTTCTACACCGCGGTCTCGGGCCACGAAGGCAGCGTCTTCCAGATCTCGCTGACCGGAATCCTCGCGGTGCTCCTGACCGTGAACATGATCCTCGAGCGGCGGGAGTTCCTCGAAATGCTCACCGAGCTGCGTGAATCGCACTCGACGTTGAGCAGCGAGTTCCGGACTTCGCTGGTCGAGGTGCGGCGGCTGAGCAAGCTCATCCGCGACGCGGAGCACATCGAGGCCGATGAGGCGCGCCGCCTGGCGGCCGACATCCACCGCGTCACGGAGCGGCTCGACGGGATGGTCGAAGAGATCCTCGACGGCGATGCCGAAGGCGCCAAGGTCGACGTCGGCGCCGAGACGGCGGCCGTTTCGCTTGGTGCCCGCTGAGGGATTCGAACCCCCGACCCTCTGTTCCGAAGACAGATGCTCTGATCCACTGAGCTAAGCGGGCGCCGCCGGTGGTCAGACTACCGCCGCGACGTATCTCTCGTGGTTCAGTCCCCACGCGGCGTACCGCATCAAACCCATCGCCCGGTAGCGCTGCCGCCCGGCCGCCGTTCTGCCGTTGAGGATCGCCGTCCGCAGCGCCTTTGCTGTCCGCCCGGGGAACTCGGTGTAGGCGCGGCCGATGGCGTCGAGGATGTGGGCGTCCGATCCGCCCAGCTCGGCTGCGCCTACGCCCACGTTCATGCGACGCGCGAGCTGATTGAAGACGTAGAAGCCTGGCGTCGCGTTCTCGACCTCGATCGCGTCGAAGTCGAGCTCCGCGGCGAGCCAGCCCACGCCGTGAACCGGGCGGCCGCGCACCCGCCGCTGCGTGCGCCAGAACGGATGGACCGCGACCGCGAGGCCTCCCTGGTCATGGATCGCGTGCACCGTCGCCGCGGCGGACATCCCGGGCCGGATGCGCCGTTCGAGAAAGAGACCGACGATGTGGCCGTCCCGGCTGGACACCTCTTCCCCGATGACGACCTCGATGCCCTTGCGAGAGGCCGCGCGCTCGGCGGCGCGCAGCGCACCCTCGATCGTGTCGTGGTCCGTGATCGCGATCACGTTGAGCGCGATCGAGGCGGCGTGATCGACCAGCTGCTGCGGCTGCGGCCAGCCATCGCTGGCCGTAGTGTGCATGTGGAGGTCGGCCCGACCGCGCGAAACCACGGATGTGCATCCTACCGTCGCCGGGCTTACCATCGAGCTACTTAGACCTACCTCTGGGGAAAAGAAAGGTGGAGGTGGCGCCGTGGAAGGCTTGATGCAGGACTACGAGCTCAGCCTGCAGCACGTGCTGTGGCGTATTGAGCGACTCCACCAGAAGAAAGAGGTGGTGACGAAGCGCGACGATGGCGTCCACCGCACGACCTACGGCGAGATGGTGCCTCGCATCAACCGCCTCGCCGGGGCGCTGAAGAGGATCGGTGTCAAGCCGGGTGACCGGGTGGCGACGCTCGCGTGGAACAACAACCGGCACCTCGAGCTCTATTACGCCGTGCCCTGCATGGGCGCGGTGCTGCACACGCTGAACCTCCGGCTCTTCCCGCAGCATCTCGAATTCATCATCAATGACGCGGAAGACAAGGTTTTATTTGTCGACCAGTCCCTGCTTCCACTCCTCAAGCCCCTGCTGGGCAAGATCCCGAGCATCAAGACGACCGTGCTGATGGCCGAGGGACCGGCGCCGGCGGCCGACGGCCTGCCGGAGATGCAGGACTACGAGAGCCTCCTGGCCGCCGAGAGCGACAACTACCCCTGGCCGAAGCTGTCCGAGAGGATGGCCTGCGCCATGTGCTACACGTCCGGGACGACCGGCAACCCGAAGGGCGTGGTGTACTCGCACCGCTCGCAGTTCATCCACACCATGGGCGTGCTGCAGGGCGACAACCTTGGCGTGACCGAGAACGACACGATCCTGCCCGTGGTCCCGATGTTCCACGCCAACAGCTGGGGCCTCCCGTACGCCATCGGCATGGCGGGCGCGAAGGTCGTGTTCGGGGGCCGGTTCTCGGCCGATCCGAAGTCGATCGTGGAGCTGGCCGAGGAGGAGAGCGTCACGTTCCTCGCCGGCGTGCCGACGGTCTGGATCGGGCTGGCGAACTACCTGAAGGAGACCGGTAAGCGGCTGCCCAATGTCTCGACGGTCGTGTGTGGCGGCTCGGCCATCCCGCGCGCCCTGATGGAGACGATGGATTCGCTGGGCCTGCGCATGCTCCACGCCTGGGGCATGACCGAGACGTCGCCACTGGGCAGCGTCGCCCGCGTCTACGGCGGCCGCTCGCCCGAGGAGGAGCTGCAGCTCCGGCTGACCCAGGGCCGGGTCGCGCCCGGCGTTGAGATCCGGATCACCGACCCCACCAGTGGTGAGGAGCTGCCCTGGGACGGCGTCGCCTTCGGCGAGATCCAGGTGCGCGGACCCTGGATCGCTCGCGGCTATCACAACGGGTATGACCCGGACAAGCTGACCGAGGACGGCTGGTTCCGCACCGGCGACGTGGCCAAGATCAGCCCCGACGGTTACATCCAGATCGTCGACCGGACCAAGGACGTGATCAAGTCCGGCGGCGAGTGGATCTCGTCGGTCGAGCTGGAGAACGCGGTGATGGCCCACCCCAAGATCCTCGAGGCGGCGGTCATCGGCCTGCCCCATCCCCGCTGGGACGAGCGGCCCGTGGTCTTCGCCGTCGTGCGGCCCGAGTTCAAGGACCAGGTCACCCAGGAGGAGATCAAGGACTTCCTCAAGGAGAGGGTCGCCAAGTGGTGGCTCCCGGACGAGGTTCGCTTCATCGACGAGGTGCCCAAGACCTCGGTCGGCAAGTTCGACAAGAAGGTGCTGCGGGCGAACGCGGCGCCGATCAAGGAAGGGGTGAAGGAGGGGGCTCGCAAATGAGCGTGAGGGCAACGGGGGTGCGCGAGCACCGGATCGGGCGCGACAAGTTCCATTTCAAGTGGGATCGCTCGCTGCCGCCGGCGGTCGAGATCGACCCCGGCGACATCGTCCACTTCGACACCGAGGAGGTGACCGCGGGTCAGCTCAAGAAGGGCGACCCCGCATCGCAGCTGGGAAACCTCGACTTCAACCGGCTCTATCCGCTTGGCGGGCCGGTCCACGTGCGCGGCGCCGAGGCCGGTGACGCGCTCGAGGTCGAGATCCTGGAGCTGAAGCCGGGGGCTTGGGGCTGGAGCGCCATCCTTCCCGGGCTCGGCTTGCTGGCGTCCGACTTCCCCGAACCCTCCGTCCGGTACTTCGACCACGGCGACCGGACGTCGGCCGAGCTCCGCCACGACGTGCACATCCCGATCGCCCCTTTCTGCGGGACGATGGGCGTGGCCACCGACGTCGACGGACCGGTCGACGTGCTGCCGCCGACCAAGGGCGCGGGCAACGTCGACACCCGCCACCTGACCGCGGGGACCAGGCTCTACCTGCCGGTCTTCGTCCCCGGCGGAATGTTCTCCGCCGGCGACTGTCACGCGGCGCAGGGAGACGGCGAAGTGTGCGTTACCGGGATCGAATGCCCCATGACGTTTTCACTCCGGTTTGGAGTGGTCAAGGGTGGCTCGCCACGCCCGTGGTCGTTTCATTTCGTCACGCCCGCCACTCCCCTCCAGCCCCGCAGCGACGCGGCCGGCTATCACTCCGTCTGCGCCCTCGGTCCGGACCTGATGGAGGACGCCCGCAACGCCGTCCGCTACACCATCGACTGGCTGGTCGCGGACCATGGGCTGAGCCGCGAGGACGCCTACATCCTGTGCAGCCTGGCCGGCGACCTGCGCATCAGCCAGATCGTCGACCAGCCCAACTGGGGCGTTTCCTTCTACCTGCCCCTCAGCGTCTTCAGCTAGACCCCCGACGCCCTAGCGAACGGAGAATCCGGTTCGGTCGGGCATACTGACATGCCCATAGAACCCAAGGTGAGCACGACACAGCTAGGGCGGTACCCGATCGAAGCCGAGCTTGGGCGAGGCGCAATGGGGGTGGTCTACCGGTCGACTCACCCCCGCCTCGAGATCCCCGTCGCGATCAAGGTGCTGTCCGACCAGTACTCGAGCGACCCGGCCTTCCGGCAGCGGTTCCACCGCGAGGCCGCAACCGTCGCCGCCCTCAACCATCCGGGCATCGTCCGGGTCTACGACTTCGACGAGGACGGCCCCGTCCTCTTCATCGTCATGGAGTGGGTCGACGGCCGCTCCATGCGGTCCTGGCTGGACGAGTACGGCCGGTTCTCGGTCGACGTCTCCGTCGACCTCATCCAGCAGCTTCTGTCCGCCGTCGGCGTCGCGCACGACTACCAGGTCGTGCATCGCGACCTGAAGCCCGACAACATCCTGATCTCCAACCGGGGCAAGACCAAGATCCTCGACTTCGGCATCTCCAAGCTGATCGACGACAAGCACCGCCTGACCGCGACGGGAAGCATGGTCGGCACGCCGGCGTACATGGCCCCGGAGCAGGTCAAGGGCGAGCCGGTCGACGCCACCGCCGACATCTACTCGCTGGGCATGATCCTCTACGAGCTGCTGCACGGCGAGCCGCCGTTCATAGGCGCCCTGCCCGCCGTGCTCCATTCCCAGGTCTTCGACCGGCCACGCGCGTCGACGGCGATCCCCTCGCCGATCATGGAGATCATCTGGAAGGCGACGGCCAAGGACCGAAGCCAGCGCTTCCAGAGCTGCGAGGAGTTCGCCGGCGCCTTCCACTACATGCCCAAGGCCGCCGTCGCCCACCCGCCGGCGGAGGCCATCTCCGACGAGATGGCGGTCGAGGAGGAGGTCGAGGAGCCGCGGCCGCTGCCGACGCGCACCGACGGCCACAAGCCGGCGGGGGTCTGCACGTACAGCGACTGCCAGGAGCGCCGCGGCTGGGCCTGCGCCTACACCGACATGACCGGGCGCAAGTGCAACAGCTGGTGGTGCCGCCGCCACATCCAGTTCATCGAGCGGACGCCGTTCTGTCCCCGCCACGCTTCGGTGATCCGGGCGCTCGCACCCACCGCCAACACGATCTTCGAGATCAAGAACCGTCCCGCCGTCGACGACCGCGCGCTGCCGCTCGCTGCCCTGGTCGCGGAGGACGTCGACAAGGACGTGACCGAGCTCGTGCGCCGCCGCTACCAGAACCGCAAGGACGTGACGATCGCGCGCGACCGTACGGTGCGCCAGACATGGTCCGGACAGAAGGACGTGGCGTGGGAGCGCAGCTGGGCGGCGCTGAAGAGCCAGGGCTACCTGATCCGCATCGCCGTCCGGGTCTCGGCCGAGGAACCGGATGTCGTGCAACTTCTGATCGGCAACACCGTCGTCTTTAGAGATGTCCCCGACTGGATCACGCGGCGTCGCGAGGGTGAGCAGCCCGACCACGCCGACCGCGCGCGCTTCGGCAAGAAGCTCTTCGGGGCGATCCTCGAGCACGTCGACTCGCCGCGGCCCGTGCCCTCGTCGACGCCTTCGAGCAACAGCCGGCAGATCGAGCCGCCGCCACCGCCGGAGATCAACCGCACCTTGATCGAGGGCATGGTGCTGCGCATCGCCGGCTCGGCGACGAAGGTCACCGGTTACGAGGTCGCCGACGCGGTGGCGCTGCCATTCGCGGCGATCGAGCCGATCCTGAAGAACCTGACGAGCCAGAACCTTCTGGACGCGCTTGGCCTCGCGCAGGAGCAGGGGCCGTGGTTGGGCCGGCCGCTGCCGGAGCGCATGGCTTACGCGATCACCAAGCAAGGCCGTGCTCGCAGCGACCAGATCGCCGACGCCAGCACGCGTTACATGGGCCCGGCGCCGGTTTCCATGCAGGAGTACAAGGCGGTTCTGGCCGAGGCGGCCAAGCCGGGGACGCTGGACCTGGTCAAGGTCGGACTGGCGCTGGCGGGGATCGAGCTCGCTCCCGGCGTCATGGAGGCCGTGCGCGCGGCCGTCAACTCGCGCTCGTCGATCTTCATCTACGGCGCGCCCGGCAACGGCAAAACCACGCTCGCGCGCCGCATACCGTCGCTGCTCGGCGGGCCGATCATCCTCCCGGTTGCCCTCGACATCGGCGGCGGCGAGGTGATGGCCGTCTTCGACGGCGCGGTCCACCGCCTCGAGCCGAACCAGCCGGCGGACAAGCGCTGGCGCCGGGTGTCCCGGCCCCTGGTCCAGGTCGGCGGCGAGTTCCAGGTCGAGATGTTCGACCCGACGTGGGAGGAAGGCTCACGCACTTACGGCGCGCCGCTGCAGGTCAAGGCCAACGGCGGCGTGCTCCTGATCGACGACCTGGGCCGGCAGCGCGTCTCGCCGAAGCAGATCCTCGACCGGCTGCTGGTCCCGCTGGAGCAGGACACCGACTTTCTCAATCTCTCCTCGAGCGGGCGGAAGGTCGAGGTTCCGTTCCGGGCTCAGCTGGCGCTGTCGACGAACCTGAAGCCGGCGGAGCTGCTGGACGAGGCCTACCTGCGCCGCCTGGCCTACAAGGTGCTCATGCCGGACCCGACGTGGGAGATGTGGTGCCGGATCTTCGAGCGCGAGCGGGAGAGGCTGACCATCCCCCCCGCGGCCCAGGCGCTGGAGATGATCCAGACGCTGTACGGCGGCCGGCCCCTCCGCGGCAACCACCCGCGCGACCTGCTGGAGCGGCTGGTCGACGTGTCCTCCGCGCGGGGCGTGCGGCCGCAGCTGACCCCGGAGCTGATCGAGGCGGCCTGGAACACGCTGTTCGTCGCCAGCTGAGTCGCTAGCAGCCGGCCTCGTCGTCTCCGCCGAACACGAGCACCGTGCCGTTTGCGTCCTGGGCCGCCGCGGCGCCCCACCGTGCCGGCACCGGCAGTGCCGAATGCGTCCACTTCGAGCCGTTCCATGCCCACGCGTCATTGACGGGTTGGGGGCAGCTCATGCCGAGCATGACGAGGACGGAATGCGCCGCAGAGTCCCAAACGGCGCTTGCGTCGTAAAGGGCGGGCGGACCGGCGGCGGTCACCTGCGACCACGCTCCGGCCTTCAGCGACCAGGCATCCGTCAGGGGCACGCCGAGGTTTCCGGGGCCCGCACCGGCCCGGATGCCCAGCCCGCCGTAGACGAAAAGGGATGAATCGTCCTCGTTCCAGGCGACGGCGGCGTTGCCGCGGCCGGCCGGCGCGGGGCCATGGTCCAGGCGCACCCAGTTCGATCCGGCCAGGGTCCACGCGTCCGCGAAATACTCGGTGTTGAAAACGTGGCCTCCAAACAGAATCACCTGATTGGCGGCGGTCACCATTCCGGCGCCGTAGCGCAAGCGCGGGCCGTGGTTGTCGGCGCTGACCTCACTCCAGTCGCTTCCGTCCCACGTCCACGTGTCGGAGGCTTCGTGTCCCTCGGCCGCGTCCGCGACCAGTCCTCCGTAGAGAACGACAACCCGCCGGGACGGGTCGTAGGCCATCGCCGCGTCGCGTCGCGGCTGCGGCTTGTGGGCCGGTGCGTCGTGCTTCCAGGCTGTGCCGTCGAAGGTCCACGTCTCGTCGTAGGAGGCGCTGTTCGAGTGGCCGCCGAAGAGGACGAAATCGTGGCGCGCCGCGTCGTACGCGAGCGAGGCCGCGTATCGCGGCGACGGGTGCGTGCCGCCGATCTGGCGCCAGCTGCCGCCGTGCCCGATCCACGTGTCGCCCAGGGGTCCGGCGACGTGTGGGGTGACCGTCGCTCCGCTCGGCTCGGTGCCGCCGCAAGAGGCGAGGACGATCAGGGCGAGCAGCCACCGCGCGACCACGGGCCGGAGCTTAAGCCGAAAAAGAGGCGATGGGTATACTCAGCATTCCCCTCGCGCGCGGCGGTGGCGGAATGGCAGACGCGCTAGTTTCAGGAGCTAGTGACCGCAAGGTCGTGGAGGTTCAACTCCTCTCCGCCGCACCACGGTTCTAACCCCAGCCTCGCGCTTCGTAATCAATTCCCTCGCGCAACGTTTCACCGGCAGCTTCGCTTTGTTCGGTCCATAGTTAGCCAGGCTGAAGAAGGATCACAAATGCTCCGGGTTGCCGTCGCTTTCGCCGCTGTGGCAATGCTCTG
>JBKPCW010000207.1:0-11330 GCA_046727555.1 Candidatus Dormiibacterota bacterium
GGCCAGCTTCGCCGCCATCGCGTAGCCGGGCCCGGAGCCGAGGCAGCCGAACGGGCCGGGATCGATCCAGAGCCCGGGTTGCTCGCGCTCGATCAGCCGGCCCGCGAACGAGATGAAGTCGCCGCCGTCGCCGACGATGACCGCGTCCGGGTCGGCGTAGCGGTTGACCTCCGCGACCAGGCGCGCGGGATGCACCGGAGTGGAGTCCGACGAGGTCATCGCCTCATCTCGCTGCCGGGCGGCGGTCTCCGTCTCGCGCAGGCTTTCGACCCAGGCCGCGTGCTTCCCTGCCACCTCCGCGGCCAGCCACCCGATCGCGGTCTTCAGGTCGCCGGAGTCCACGTCGAGCCTGACCATCCGCGTGTCCTCACCGAAGACCGGCGGCTGGCCGAAGTTGAGCCTGAAGTCGAGCCGCGCGCCGAGCACCAGCGCGACGTCGGCCTCGCGCAGCGCCCTCGCCCGTGCGCGAGAGAAGAAAAGTGGGTGCCCCGGTGGCAGCATCCCTCGGGCCATGCCGTTGACCGTGAGCGGCAGCCCGCCCGCCTCGACGAGGCCGCGCAGCTCGTCCTCCGCGTGCGCCCACCACACCCCTCCGCCGGCCACGACGACCGGGCGCTCGGCCTCACTCAGGGCGCGAGCCGCCCGGTGAAGCTCTTCGTGGTCGGGCGGCGGACCCGGGTCGGGCGTCAGGTGCTCGGTTGCCTCGGGGAGATCGGCGGCGGAGAAGAAGACGTCGATGGGCACGTCCATGAACACTGGTCCCGTGCGCCGGCTCAAGGCGGTGCGCACGCATTCCGCCGCGGTTGCGTACGCGTCCTCGGCCGCGGTCACGGTGACAGCCTTCTTGGTCAGGCTGCGCACGACCTCCACGTGGTCCATCTCCTGCAGCGAGCCCATGCCCCAGCGCGAGATCGGCGCGCGACCGCCGATGACGAACAGCGGGCTGTCGCTGCCCAGCGCCTGGGCGAGCGCGGAGGTCGAGTTGGTGACACCTGGGCCCGCGGTCACCGCCGCGACGCCGCACTGGCGCGTCACCTTCGCCCACCCCTCCGCGGCGAAGGCAGCGGACTGCTCGTGGCGCACGTCGATCAGACGGATCCCGTGCTCTGTCGCCCCCATCAACAGCGGCCAGATGTGCCCGCCGTTCAGCGTGAAGAGGTGACTCACGCCGGCGCGTTTCAGCGCGAGTGCGACGAGCTCGCCGGCGTTGCCCGAGTCGTTCACTCCGCTGCGGCGTGAGGCATCGCGGGCGTGTTGAACGCCGCCTGGGGCGAGCCCTCGCGACCGATGACGATGACGCCGCCGACCGCCTTCATCGCTTTGCCGAGATGCTCGATCGCGCCCGTGGCCACCGACGCTGCGTCCATGCCGTGCTGGAGCTCGACCACCATCAGCCGCGCCAGACCGAGCCGGATGAACGCCTCGCCGAGGCCTGTCCCGCACACCGCTCCGAACCTGTCGTCAGCGTAGAAGCCCGCGCCCGCGATCGGCGAATCGCCGATCCGTCCTGGCAGCTTGCCGGTCCGTCCCCCGGTTGACACCGCGACCGCGAGGTGGCCCTCGCTGTCCCGCGCGACAGCGCCGACCGTGTCCGCGCCCTGGAGCAGCTCCTGGCGCTTGCGGTCGGTGATGAAGATCGTCGGGTCGGCCATCTCCAGGCCGTTCTCGCGAGCGAACCGGGAGGCGCCGTCCGCGGCGAGCAGCACGTGCCGGCCATCCTCCATGACAGCCACCGCGAGGTCGATCGGGTGGCGGACGTCGCGCAGGCAAGCCGCGCCCCCTACGCGCAGGGCCGCTCCGTCCATGACGCCGGCGTCGAGCTCGACCTGGCCGTCGGCGTTGAGACATGCACCGATGCCCGCGTTGAGGAGCGGTTCGTCCTCCATGTGGCGCACGGCCGCGACTGCCGCCGCCAGGGCTCCGTCCGTGATGCGCGCCCAGCCGACCTCGAGTGCGCGTTCGACCGCCGACTGGCGTGCTTCGAGCTCGGCTTCGGGAACGGGGCCGGCCCCGCCATGGACGATGAGGGCCGGTCGAGCTAGAGACGTGGCGGCCGGGCCTCTAGTAAGCCTGGGCCTCCTGCGGCTCGGTCCAGCCGGCGCGGCGCTCGGTGAAGCGGCGCTCGGCGACGCGGCGGTCGAACGGGAAGAGGACCCGCCGGCCGGCGCCGGCACGTTCCGGCTGGCGGCGGTCGACGAACCGGCGGTCTACGCCGGAGCGCCGGTCGATGTTGCTGCGGCGTTCGGGGCCGCGCTCGGTCATGTCCACCCCTCTTCTTTCCGAAAGTGAAGATGCTAGCGCACTCTCCGATCCAGTGCCGACAGCTTTTCATCCATACGGCGTTCCGAAGCCCGGCGCTCCAGCTCGTCGCCGGGGCCGAGGTCGACGAACCGGGCGTAGCGGGCCAGCCGCGGGTGCACCTCCTCGACCCGTCTGAACATCTCCTGGGCCACCCAGCGGTAGTCCGGGTGTCCCTGCGGCGTCGTCCGGAGCTCGCACAGGTGGTAGACCTCGCGCAGGTTGGCCCGGAAGTACCAACGGACGTGGAAGGCGAGCGGAACAAGGTACTGGGCCAGCGCGGGGCCGAGGTCGCGCTCGAGACGCCGGTGCGCCGTCGCGGCCGCCTCGACCGCCCGGTCGAAATCGCCCGCCAGTCCCAGCTCGGCGAGCCCCGCCGGCGTGTCGTGGCCGAGCGACGTGCCGAGAAGCTGGCGGTCCTGGGTGAGCATGCGGTGGCGGTGCAGGTCGCGGTAGGCGGCGAAGTTGGCCGTGATCTCGAACGTGTACTGGGCGTGCTCGAGCGCCCGCGGCGCGCGCTGGCGGCGGTTGGCGCGGTCGGCCAGCAGCGCCTCGAGCACCGCCGCCGGGTCGCCACCCTGCTCCTCGAGCGGCATGTCGGACTGGGCAAAGAGCGCGGCCGCCACGACCTTGCGCTCGGCGTCGGGATCGAACTCCAGGAGCCGGACCTCGGGCGGCGTCGCGGCCGGCTTGCCGCGACTGGCCAGCCGCACCGTGGCTTCGCGCACGCGAGCCATGCGCTCCGCGGTCGGGCGCCCGTACCTCTCGTCGAGCGCACGGCGCACAAAGGCGGGGATGACGAGCGAAAGCTCGCGGTGCAGGTCGACGGCCAGGGCCTGGCACTCCGGGAGCTCGTGCGCAGCCATCTTGGTGATCAGGTATTCGAACGCGCGGCCGTTGCCGAAGAGCCCGAGGTTGGTCAGCGTGCCCGCGGGCAGCAACCCCCGCAGCAGGTCGAGAGCCTTCGCCCGCGTAGCCGACTTCCAGGCTCGGTCGGTCTCGCCCTCTTCCTGCGGGAACTTCTCGCGGATCGCCCCGGTGACCGGCTCGACCAGGCGGCTGTAGGTGGCAAACAGCGCGTCGGCGGCCGGCTCGTAGTCGGGGTGCCGCAGCTCTTCGCCCCGGTGGTAGAGGAAGCGGCCGTCCGGCCCGGGCCGGTCGAAGCGCACGTAGCGCGTCGACTTCTCCAGGGGTGAGATGCCGATCCGGCTGTCCTCGAGCGCCTTCGCCGCCAGCGTGGACGTCTGCTCCACCGCGACGTGAGCGCCCGCGAGCTCCGCGACCGAGTCATCGCCGTAGCCGAC
The DNA here is from genome assembly GCA_046727555.1 of Candidatus Dormiibacterota bacterium. Taxonomy (GTDB): domain Bacteria; phylum Chloroflexota; class Dormibacteria; order Dormibacterales; family Dormibacteraceae; genus 40CM-4-65-16. The sequence continues at coordinate 3,603 of JBKPCW010000207.1, forward strand.
CAGGACGCGCTCGTAGAACTCCTCCGCGCGGCGCACCGCCACCATGTCGTCCTCTGCCGGCGCCCGGCCGGCCAGGCGCTCGAAGCCCGAGTCGGGCTCGTTGATGAACTCATCGAGAAGGACGCGGCGCAGGCTCTTCTCGGTGCGCGAGTACCGCGAGAACAGCGCGCCCTTGACCACCTCGGGCAGGTTGCGCAGCGCAAACACCGGCCGCTCGAGGTTGGTGAAGTAGCGGGCGAGGAGCTGCGCCTCGGCCTCGGTGAACTCGCCCATGTGCCTATTCTCCAGCATCAAGATCTGGTGTCTAGCGGGGCAATGTCCACAACCTATTGGCCCTGTAGTACAGGTTGTCCCCCGCTTGTCCCCAGCTGTGTTAAAAACCGGCGGCCATCTGCCGACGTCCCCTCTCCCGTTCGCGGGAGAGGGATAGGGTGAGGGCGTGGAAGATGTCGACTGGGAGGCACGCTGGAAGCACATCGTCGCCGATCGGGCGACGCTGGCCTCCGGGCACGCCGACAGCGGCTACTGGGACCGGCGCGCGAGCAGTTACGCGCGCTCTACGCACTCGCGGAGCGACGAGTTCCTGCGCATCCTCGAGCCCTACCTCGGACCACGCAAGACGCTGATCGACGTCGGGGCAGGCACCGGCCGGCACGCCACGCCACTGGCGGAGCGGCTCGAGTGGGTGACCGCGATCGAGCCGTCCGACGGCATGCGGTCCCACATCCCGGCGCGCGACAACATGACCGTCATCGCCAGCTCGTGGGAAGACGCCGACGTGGCGCCCGCGGACCTCGTCATCTGCAGCCACGTCCTGTACGGCGTCGCCGACCCCGTCCCGTTTCTGGCCAAGCTGCAGGGCTCGGCGCGCGAGCGTGTCTTCGTCATGATGCGCGAGACGGACCTGCCCCACCCCGCGGCGGTGCTCCGGCGCAAGCTCGTCGGCGGTGAAGGGCCACGGCTGCCGCGTTTCAGCGAGCTGTTCATGCTGCTTCTGCAGATGGGCGTCGCGCCGGACGTGGACTTCATCCGCTACCCGATCGTGACTCGCTACGCGAGCATGGAGGAGGCGGTCGTCGACAGCCGCGCGCTGTTCGGCGAGGGATGGGACGACGCGAAGGCGCGTCCCATCCTGGACGAGCTGTTGAAGAAGGAAGACGGCGAGCTCGTGTTCGAGGGCGGGGTCGCGCTTTCCGGAGTCGCGCATTGGCAGCCACAGACGAAGACCTCACCCTGAGGCCGGTGCGGCCGGCCGACCGCGCGCGCGTGCTGGAGATCACCGAGGACGTGTGGGAGGGGCGCGACTACATCCCGCGCGTCTTCGATCGCTGGGTCGCGGACGCCGGGGCCGAGTTTCAGGCCGCCGAGGTCGGGGGCGAGGTGGTCGGCATCCAGCGCATCCGTCCCTACGCGCCCGGCCTCGTCTGGTACGAGGGACTGCGCGTGGCCACGGAGCACCGAAGAAAGGGCATCGCGCGGGCCATGGTGGGCGCCGCGATCGCGGAGGCGCGAGAGCAGGGCTTTCTCGAGATGCGCCTGGCCACGCGCGATCAACCCGCCGTCGATCTCTTCGAATCCGCCGGCTTCCGCCGCCTCGTCGAGGTCCGGTGGTGGCGCGGCCTGCGCGTCGAGGGCGGCGAACCCGCACGCATCCCCGACGCTCCCGAGGCGAAGCGGTTGTGGGGCTGGCTGGCGACGAGCCCTGGCATCGAGCTCTACGGCGGCGTGGTGCCCGACCTCGACGGTGCACGCAACCTGGACGCGGACGTCCTCGAGCGAATCGCGGCGCACGGCTTGATCCGCGTCGGCCCAGGCGGGCGCGCCGTGGCTCTGCTGCGCGAGCCGTGGGGCCAGAACATCGCGGTCGCGCTGCTCGCCGGTACGGGTGGCTCGCTGCGCGAGCTGGCGATGGCTCTGCGTTTCGAGGCGGACGCCGACGGGCTGCGACACGTCTCGATCAATCTCCCGCCGGGACATCCCGCGGAGGATGACCTCAGGGCGAGCGGATACGATTTCGCGGATGCCGAACGAAGCGCCTATGTGTACGCACTGCCGCTAGGTGACTCGTAGGTACGTAATCCTCGGCAACGGCATCGCCGGCCAGACGTGCGCCGAGGACCTGCGCAAGGCGGACGCCGACGCGTCGATCGTCATCGTCGCCGCGGAGAGACATCCGCTTTACAACCGGGTCGCGCTGCCCCGCTACCTGCGCGGCCAGGTGCGTCGCGAGAAAGTCTTCATGCGCACGGCCGAGCAGTCGGCGGCGCAGAACATCGAGATCCACTTCGAGACCTGGGCGACCGAGGTCGACTTCCGGGAAAAGCTCGTGCGCACCAACCGCGGCCACGAGCTCACTTACGACGCGATCCTGATCGCGACCGGTGGACGGCCCAAGCCGCCCCCGTGGCCGGGCTCCGCCGACGTGTCCTCCTGCATGGGCTTCCAGACCCTCGACGACACCGACGCGATCATCCAGAAAGCGGACGCGTCCGAGCGCGTGCTGATCATGGGCGGAAGCTTCATCGGCTACGAGCTCGCCGAAGGCGTGAGCTTCCGCAAGAAGGCGAACGTCACCTGGATCATGCGCGGGCCGTGGTTCCTCCGCTACGTCCTCGACGAGGAAGGCGGGCAGCTGTGCCGGCAGCTGGGCGAGGCGCAGGGCGTGCAGTTCTTCACCTCCGACGAGGTGCAGAAGTTCAGCCGGACCAACGGGCGCTACACGGCCGAGACCGTGAACGGCCACAAGGTCGAGTTCGACCTCCTGACTTACGGCGTCGGCCTCGACTACTACACCGAGCCGGTGCGCGGCGCGGTCGAGCTCAAGAACGGGATCGTCACCGACTCCAAGCTCCGCACGTCGGCGCCCGACGCGTACGCCGCCGGCGACATCGCCGTGTTCTACGACCTCATGGTCGAGCGCCACAACCAGATGGGCACGTGGGACAACGCCGAAGCCCACGGCCGCGTCGCCGCGCGCAACATGGCGGGCGAAAACGAGGACTTCTTCGACGTCCCGACCTACACGACGACGATGTTCGGCTCGACCCTGGCGGTGATGGGCGTGACGCCGGACGTGCAGCCCGGCCTGGAGTCGGTGCGCACCTTCAGCTTCGAGGAGAAGTTCTACCGCAAGCTCTTCTTCAAGGACGACCGGCTCGTCGGCGCGATCATGATCGGTCCGCCGAAGGGCCGGAAGAAGCTGATCGAGATCATGCGGTCGCGGCAGAAGATCGAGCGCCCCAGGCAGGAATTGCTCGACCCCGCCAACCTCAAGGACTGATGGCCGGCGCTCCCGAGTACGCGTTCCTGACTCACTGGCGGCTGCGGGCGACCGCCCAGGAGGTGTTCGACATACTGTCCGACCCGTTCGGGCTGGCGCGCTGGTGGCCGGACGTCTATCTCGAGGTGAAGGAGCTCGAGCCCGCCGATCCGACCACCGGCCGGCGGCCGCTGATCGGTCTGCGCACCAAGGGCCGGCTGCCCTACACGCTGCGCTGGAACTTCAGGGTGGTCGAGTCGACGCCGCCGTCCGGCTTCAAGCTGGTGGCCCACGGTGACTTCGAGGGCACCGGCGTCTGGACGCTTCGCCAGGCCGGCGATTTCGTCGACGTGACCTACGACTGGCGGATCAAGGCCGAGAAGGCACTGCTGCGCTACGGCACGTTCGTGCTCCGGCCGATCTTCGCCGCCAACCACCGCTGGGCGATGGCGAAAGGCGAGGAGAGCCTGCAGCGCGAGCTCGAACGAAGGCGTGCGGAGGGCAGCGTCTCGTCGTATCGTTAGCCGGAGACAAATGGCTTTCGCTCACAGCGAAACAGCTTCTGAGATCCGGCGAGCGCTGGGCGCGGTCCTCCGGGGCCGCCGGGAGGCGACGCGCCGGACCCTGAGCGAGATCGCCGCCGAGGCCGGACTGTCGCCCGCCCACCTGTCCGAGGTGGAGCGCGGCCGCAAGGAGGTCTCCACTGAGCGCCTCGTCGCCGTCATCCACGCCCTCGGCATCCGGCCGGGCGACGTCTACGCCGACCTCGCGAGGACGCTGGGGGCGGAGGCGGAGCAGCGTTCGTGGCCGGACGACCCACCGGTCAAGCTCCGACTCGCCACGGCTTCGCTACCGTTGGAGGCGCTGCGGAGCGTGGCCGACTTCAGCGCCTATCTCGCGATGGCCAACCCGCCGCCCAAACCGAAAGACCGTATCGGCTTCTTACCGAGGAGGTAGAGGGGATGCACCTGATTCCGACCGTGATCACCAACGACGGGCGCGGCGAGCGCGCCTACGACATCTACTCCCGGCTGTTGAAGGACGGCGTGATCTTCGTCCGCGGAGTGATCGACGACGACATGGCGAGCACCGTGACGGCACAGCTGCTGTTCCTCGAGAACGAGGCGCCGGACCGCGACATCCAGATCTACGTCAACAGCCCGGGCGGCTCGCTGACCTCAGCGCTGTCCAACGACGACGCGATGCAGTACGTCGGCCCGAAGGTGGCGACGCTGTGCACCGGCCTGGCCGCGAGCGGCGGCTCGATCCTGCTCGCGGGCGGCGCGCCTGGCATGCGCATGTCGCTGCCCCACGCCCAGATCCTCATCCACCAGCCGTTCACACAGGGGATCCAGGGCCAGGCGTCGGACATCCAGATCCACGCCCAGGAGATCCTGCGCCAACGCGAGCAGGTCGCGCGCATCTACGCCAAGCACTGCCAGCGGCAGCTTGAAGATGTCGAGCGCGCCATGGAGCGCGACTTCTTCATGACGCCGGAGCAGGCGAAGGACTGGGGCCTGATCGATCTCATCGTGGAGAAGAACCCGAACTTCAACGCCTCGCAGCCGCAGCAACCGGAGAAGGCGGCGTCGAAGGCCAAGGCGTGAGGATCGTCGACAACTGAAAGTTGTCGTCCTGGGCGGCACGCGGTTCATCGGCCGCGCGATCGTCGAGGAGCTGGCCGCGGCCGGCCATGACCTGCTGATCGTCCATCGCGGCGAGCTGGAGCCCGACGACCTCCCGCAGGTTCCTCATCTGCACTGCGACCGGGCCGAGCTGGCCTCCCATCGCGAGGCGCTGGCCGCATTCGCGCCCGACGCCGCCGTCGACTGCCGCGCCCTGACGCGCCGCGACGCCGAGATCGCGCTGGAGGCACTTCCGGACGTGGAGCGGTGGCTGGTCATCTCGAGCGTCGACGTCTACCGCGCGTTCGGCGCCCTGAACAACGACCAGGAGACCGACCCCGTGCCGCTGGACGAGGAGTCTCCGGTGCGCGCGGAGCGCTATCCATATCGCGGCAAGATGCCGGGCATGGACGAGTACGACAAGCTCGACGTCGAGGACGTCTATTTTCCGCGCGGCGCCACCGTGTTGCGGCTGCCCATGGTCTACGGCGAGCACGACTACCAGCGGCGCGAGGAGTTCCTGCTCCGGCGCATCCGCGCGGGCCGCAAGCGCATCCCCTTCGGCGCCGGCACGTGGCTCACCTGCCGCGTCTATGTAGGCGACGTGGGCCGTGCTGCTCGTCTGGTGCTGGAGAAGGGAGTCCGGGGCGAGGTCATGAACATCTGCGAGGACCGCAGCTACTCGATGGGGATGTGGTCACGGATGATTCTCGCCGCGGCCCGGTCGGACGCCGAGCTCGTGCGCGTGCCGGACGCCGCGCTGCCCGAGGACCTGAAGTTCACGGGCACGATGCCGCAGCACATCGCGGCGAGCGCGCACAGGGCGCGCCGCTTGCTGGGCTGGACGACGTCGGATGCGGCGGAAACGCTGAGCGCCACCGTGCGGTGGCACCTGGCCCACCCGCCGGCGGACGCCAGCGCCGATTTCGCCGACGACGATCGCGCTCTCGCATCCGTCTAAAGTCGATTCGGGATGTCGCGCAGGTACCGGCCTTTCGACCCGTTCGAGCGTGGCGGCCCGTTCGAGCGCGGACAACCGTTCCGGATGCCGCGGCTCACGCGCCGGTTCTGGACCGGCATCTCGTTGTTCGGACTTGCCCTCCTGGTCATCATCGCCTCGAACCCGGTCGTCTCCTTCATCACCGACCTCGAGTGGTACGACGCCCTCGGCCTGCGCAGCGTCTACCTGACGCGCTGGGGCCTGCAGTGGGAGCTCTTCCTCCTCAGCTTCCTGCTGGCGCTCGCCTACCTTGGCGTCAACGTGCTCATCGCCCTGCGCGTCCGCTCCGGCGGCGCGCTGCGGGCGGTGGGCATCCGCAGCCGCGTCCTGGGAACCCCGGCGGCCTGGCTCAGCCTCGGCGCCGCGGTCGTCATCGCCCTGATCCTTTCCGGCGGCGCGGCCGGGCAGTGGAGCAAGTTCGCCCTCTTCCTCCACTCCTCACCCACCGGCACTTCCGATCCGGTGCTGGGCCAGGACGTCTCCTTTTATCTGCTGACGCTGCCGTTCGTGCACGCCCTGACCGACTGGTCTCTCGGCCTCGACTTCATGGCCATCCTCTTGATCGCCGCCGTCTACTCGTGGCGCGGCGACGCGTTCGACTTCAGACCGACGCCGCGCGCCGTCGCCCACGTCTCCGTGCTGATGGGCGCGTTCGCGGTCACCCTCGCCGCCGTCGCCTGGTTCGGACGCTACGACCTGCTTTTCGCGCACAACGGCGTGGTCTGGGGCGCCGGCTACGCCGACATCAACGCCCGGCTGCCGCTGTACACGTTCCAGGCCGGCTTCGGCATCGTGCTCGCCGGCGCGCTGCTCGCCAACGCCTGGCTGCGCCGCCTGTGGCTGCCGGTCGCGGCCGCGGGGGTGTGGCTTGCCGTCGCCATCGCGGCGCAGGCCTACCCGGCGGTGATCCAGGGCGTGTCGGTGACGCCGAACGCCCAGGCCTACGAGCTGCCCTACATCCAGCGCGAGATCGCCGGCACGCAGGCCGCATACGGTCTGTCGAACGTGACCGTGAGCAACTTCACCGGCGACCAGCCGCTGTCGGCGAAAGACGTGCAGAACGACCAGGTGACGGTCAACAACCTGCGCCTCTGGGATTACACGCAGCTCGCCGAGAACTACCAGCAGCAGCAGACGATCCGCACCTACTACGCCTTCCACGACATCGACATCGACCGCTACACCATCAACGGCCAGTACCAGCAGGTCGAGATCAGCGGCCGCGAGATCGACACCTCGAAGCTCTCGGCGGCCGCCCAGAACTGGACCAACCAGCACCTGCAGTACACCCACGGCTACGGGGTGGCCGCGAGCCCCGTCAACGCGGTTCGGGGGGAGGGCTTCCCCGTGATGGTCGTCGGCGACCTGCCGCCGACGGGGGCGCTGAAGATCACGCAGCCGGCGATCTACTTCGGCGAGGTCCCGCAGTACAACGACGACTACGACATCGCGCCGACCAGCGTGCACGAGTTCGACTATCCGCAGGGCAGCCAGGACGTCTTCACGAGCTACGCCGGCAGCCACGGCGTGCCCATGACCAGCACGAACCGCGCGCTGTGGGCGCTCCGGCTCGAAGACCCCAACCTGCTGGTGACGCAGCAGCTGACCGACAAGAGCCAGCTGCTCTACCGCCGCAACATCGTCGAACGAGCGAAGGAGCTCGCGCCGTTCCTCTCGTTCGACCACGATCCGTACGTCGTGCTGGTCGACGGCCGCATCTACTGGATCCTCGACGCGTACACGACCGCCGCCACCTACCCCTACGCGCAGGCCGAGTCGTTCGGGACCGGGACCGACAACATCAACTACCTTCGCAACTCGGTGAAGGTGGTGATCGACGCCTA
>JBKPCW010000208.1:0-8415 GCA_046727555.1 Candidatus Dormiibacterota bacterium
TGGAGCCCGTACATCTGGCCGAAGTTGAGGACGTTGAAGAACGCGCCGATGCCGGCGCCGTTCATCGCGTCCTTGGCGTTGATGGCGATGAACTGGGAGTCGAAGTTCTGCTGCGAGAGGTAGCCGGTGAAGGCGGTCAGAATGCTCGCCGCGAAGATGACCACACCGATCAGCCAGGTCGCGGCCCTGCCGTGGCGCCAGCTGGCCATGAAGTACTGGCCCCACAGGTGGAGGACCATGAAGATGAAGAAGATCTGCACCGACCAGAAGTGGAGGCTGTTGAAGAATCGGCCGAGGCTCGAAACGTGCCACCACTGGGGTCCCATGAAGCTGAGCACCACGCCGCTTACCACGACCCAGACGAGCGCCGCGAGGGTGATCACGCCGAAGACGTAGACCCACGACCCGACGAAGTACGGCTGCCGGTCGGGCAGGAGGTGATCCATCGGCAGCACCCGGTCGATGAAGCGCCGCACGCGCAGGGTCCAGTTGGCGGCCTCAGGTGAGGGCCGGTCCAGGTCGTTCCTACTTGCGTCCATCGTCGCTCCTTCCCCCATGCGGGAACGGGGCGACCAGCGCGATCGCGAACAGCACGACCATGCCCACGATGACGAGCAGGTTCGGCAGTGAGATGAGGATGAAGGCCCAGTGGAAGTAGGTTGTCGGTGAGTCCATGGAGCGCAGTTTCCGGTGCCGGGGCAGAACCGCTCAGGGCCGTTCGGCCCCTCAGGCCGGGACTTATGGCCCGCCGGCTAGGCCGGTGGCGTCGAGAGCACCTTGCGCACCTCGCGCGCGACCTCCACGTCCTCCCGCGACTTGATGACCAGTGTTGGCACTGGCGCGCCCGGGGCGCTGATGTCGTTGTCCGGGCCAAGGCTCGAGTTCAGCGTCGGCCCGAGCTCGAGACCGAGGAAGCGGAGGCCGTCGACGGCCGCGGCGCGGACCGGCGCCGCGTTCTCCCCCACCCCGCCCGTGAAAACGAGCACATCAAGCCCGTTCATCGCCGCCGCCATCGAGGCGATGAGCGCCCGGAGGCGGTGGATGTACACGTCGAAGGCCAGCTCGGCGTCGTCGTCTCCGGCGGCGATCCGGTTGAGGATCTCGCGCATGTCGGCCGTGCCCGCGAGGGCCATGAGCCCGCCGTTGCGGTCGAGCGCCTCCGTCAGCTCGGGCTCGGTCAGGCCGGCGTGCCGCTGCACGTAGAGCAGCGCCCCCGGGTCGACGTTGCCGGAGCGGGTGGCCATGACCAGGCCCTCGAGCGGCGTGAAGCCCATGGTCGTATCGACCGAGCGCCCGCCCCGGACCGCCGCCAGCGAGGCGCCGGCCCCAAGGTGGCACGTGACCACGCGCAGGTCGTGTGGTGAGCGGTGGAGCATCTCGGCGGCTTTCCGCGAGGCGTAGGCGTGGGAGAACCCGTGGAAGCCGTAGCGCCGGATGCCGTATCGCAGCCGCCACTCGTCGGGGATCGCGTACGTCGACGCTGACGACGGCAGTCGGGAGTGAAACGCGGTGTCGAGGCACGCCACGGCGGGCGTGCGGGGAAGGAGCTCACGCGCCGACGCGATGGCCGACAGCGCCGCCGGCAGGTGCAGCGGCGCGAGATCGGTGATCGTGACCAGGTAACGGATCACGTCGGCGTCGATGCGCACCGAGCGCGAGTAGCGCGGTCCCCCGTGGACCACGCGGTGGCCAACCGCCTCGATGCCCTGCATGTCATGGATGGCCGAAGCCAGCTGGGCATCGTCAACGCGGCCCTCGCCGGCCTCGAACTCGCGCTGTGCGACGACGCTGTCGTCCGCGTCGACGAGGCTCAGCTTCAGCGAGCTCGAACCGGCGTTGAGGACTAGAACGCGCACGCGACTACGCCGACGTTGCCATGACGGCCGGGCTGCGCCCGGTCGCGACTATGCCTTCATGTCGCAATGCGCCGCGTGTGGAAGGCTCTAAAACGGACACAACCGTAAACCGGAAGGAGAGCAGGCCCGTCGCGCAGCGACCCACCTTATAGGGCTCCCGCGCCTTGGCGCGGGAACACCTATGGGTTTCCTCTCATCTAGTACGGCCATGTCCAGTTGAGGATTTCTGGCGGGTCCTGGCCGTGTTCACGCGTGTACTGCCGGCTGCGCAGGCGCTGGTCGACCATCTCCTGGCGCACATGGGCCGCCTTGGAGCCCAGCGAGGGCACGCGGTCGATGACGTCGATCACGAGGTGATAGCGGTCGAGGTCGTTCAGCATCACCATGTCGAACGGCGTCGTCGTCGTGCCCTCTTCCTTGTATCCGCGGACGTGCAGGTTGCCATGGTTGGTGCGCCGGTACGTGAGGCGGTGGATGAGCCATGGGTACCCGTGGTAGGCAAAGATCACCGGCCTGTCGCTGGTGAACACATCGTCGAACTCGGAGTCGGACAGGCCGTGCGGGTGCTCGCTCGGCGGCTGCAGGCGCATGAGGTCGACGATGTTCACCACCCGCACCGCCAGCTGGGGGAAGTGGCGGCGCAGCAGGTCGGCAGCGGCGAGCGTCTCCAGCGTGGGCACGTCGCCGGCGCACGCGAGAACGACGTCCGGGTCACGGCCTCCGTCGCTGCTCGCCCAGTCCCAGATGCCGAGACCGCGCGTGCAGTGGGCGATCGCATCGTCCATCGAAAGGTAGTTGAGCGCGGGCTGCTTGCCGGCGACGATCACGTTCACGTAGTTGCGGCTGCGCAGACAGTGGTCGCTGATGGACAGCAGGCAGTTCGCGTCCGGAGCCAGATAGACGCGGATGACCTCCGCCTTCTTGTTGGCGACGTGGTCGATGAAGCCCGGGTCCTGGTGCGAGAAGCCGTTGTGATCCTGGCGCCAGACGTGTGACGACAGCAGGTAGTTGAGCGACGCGATCGGCCGCCGCCAGGGGATCGTGCGCGAGACCTTCAGCCACTTCGCGTGCTGGTTGAACATCGAGTCGACGATGTGGATGAAGGCCTCGTAGCAGTCGAACAGGCCGTGCCGGCCGGTCAGCAGGTAGCCCTCGAGCCAGCCTTCGCACAGGTGCTCGCTCAGGACCTCCATGACCCGCCCGCCCGGTGACAGGTGGTCGTCGACCGGCAGCGTCTCCGCGTCCCACGCCTTGTCCGTGGCCTCGAAGACCGCGGTGAGCCGGTTGGACGCGGTCTCGTCCGGGCCCATGATCCTGAAGTTGTCCGGGTTCATCTTCACGACGTCGCGCAGATATGTGCCCATCACCCGCGTCGCCTCGCTGCTCGTGGTCCCAGGATTGCCGACCTGGACCGCGTACTCGCGAAAGTCCGGGAGGCGCAGGTCCTTGAGCAGCTCACCGCCGTTGGCGTGCGGGTTGGCGCTCATCCGCCGGTCGCCACGCGGCGGAAGTGCGGCGAGCTCGGCAGCGAGCGCCCCGCGAGAGTCGAACAGCTCGTCCGGCCTGTAGCGGCGCATCCAGCCTTCGAGGATCTGGATGTGGTCCGGCGCCGATTCGAAGTCCGTGACCGGGACCTGGTGCGCGCGCCAGGTGCCCTCGACCGGCTTGCCGTCGACCTGCTTCGGGCCCGTCCAGCCCTTGGGCGTGCGCATCACGATCATCGGCCACGAAGGCCGGTGGCCCCTTCTCTCCTTCTTGATGCGCGCGATCTCGTCCAGCGCCCAGTCCAGCGCCGCGGCCATCTGCTGGTGGACGAGGCGTGGGTCGTCGCCGGACACGAAGACCGGCGTGTGTCCGTAACCCTCCATCAGGTCGCGCAGCTCGGCCTCGGGGATGCGCGCGAGGACGGTCGGGTTGGCGATCTTGTAGCCGTTGAGGTGCAGGATCGGGAGCACCGCCCCGTCCTTGGCCGGATTGACGAACTTGTTCGAGTGCCAGCTCGCGGCGAGCGGACCGGTCTCCGCCTCGCCGTCGCCGACGATGCAGAAGACCGTCAGGCCCGGGTTGTCGAATGCGGCGCCGTACGCGTGGACGAGCGCGTAACCGAGCTCTCCACCCTCGTGTATCGAGCCCGGCGTCTCGGGCGCGTTGTGGCTCGGGATGCCGCCAGGAAACGAGAACTGGCGGAAGAGCTTCCGCATCCCGACCTCGTCCATGGTCACGTCGGGATACCTCTCGGTGTACGTGCCCTCGAGGTAGGCATTGGCCACCCCGGCCGGGCCGCCGTGGCCCGGGCCCATGACGTAGATGGCGTCGAGCTCGCGCTTCTTGATCACGCGGTTGGCATGGGCGTAGATGAAGTTGAGGCCCGGGGTGGTCCCCCAGTGGCCGAGCAGCCGCGGCTTGATGTGCTCGAGCCGCAGCGGCGTCTTGAGCAGCGGGTTGTCGAGCAGGTAGATCTGGCCGGCGGAGAGATAGTTCGCGGCTCGCCAGTACGCATCGATGATGCGGAGCTCTTCGGCGTCCAGCGGGTGCGCGCGACTCACGTCGGGCGCGGCGGCGGTGCTGGTCTGGCTCATTTACGGCTCAGCAATCATCATGAACGACGTGCCGACCGACCATCGGCTCCTGGAGTCCATCCCGGACGCGGTCGTCGTGACCGCGCCGCAAGGCGAGATCGTGTTCGCCAATCGCGCCGCGGAGACGATGACCGGATACCGGCGCAGGGAGCTCGTCGGCAACAAGGTCGAGATGCTCGTGCCCGCGCGGTTGCGCGGCATCCACGTCCGTCAGCGGCGCGGGTTCTACAACCGGGGCGTCGCGCGCCTGATGGGCGAGGCGGACCGCAACTTCATGCTGCGGCGCAAGGACGGGAGCGAGGTCGCGGTCGAGATCTCGCTCGGCCCCGCGGGAGAGGACACGGTGGCGGTGATCCGCGACGTCACTGAACGCCGGCGCATGGAGGAGGCGCTCGAGCACCGCGCGCTTCACGACCCGCTCACCAACCTCGCCAACCGCACTCTTTTCTTCGACCGCCTGCAGCAGGCGATCCACTCCGCGCGCCGCCAGGGCACTCAGCTCGCGGTGGTGATGCTCGATCTCGACGGCTTCAAGGCGGTCAACGACGCCTACGGCCACGCCGCCGGCGACGAGGTGCTGAAGATCGTGGCGTCGCGACTCGGCAACGACCTGCGCGCCACCGACACGGCGGCACGCATCGGCGGGGACGAGTTCGCGTGGATCCTGCCGCGAGTGGCAAGCCGGCGCTCGGTCGACCGCATCATCCGCAAGCGCCTTGGCGCCGCCCGCAAGCAGATCGTGGTCGACGGCGAGAAGGTGGACCTGGGAGTTTCGGCGGGAATCGCAATCTACCCCGACGACGGGCGTGACGCGGACGCGCTGGTCCGCCAGGCCGACGCCGCCATGTACTCGGCCAAGCGCAACGGCCGCGCCGTGGTGTTCTCGTGACCATCGCCTACCCCTCCCACCGCGAGGCGACGATCGTGTTGCGCGACGGCTCGACGCTCGCGGTACGCCCGATCCGCCCCGAGGACGAGGCTGAGCTCTCGGCCTTCTTCACGCGGCTGTCGCTCGAGTCGCGGGTCTTCAGGTTTTTCGCTGCCGTATCCGGCGCCCCGGACGCAACCGTCAAGCGCATGGTCGAGGTGGACTACAAGACGCGGTACGGCATCGTCGCCGTGGCCGGCCCGACCCACGAGATCGTGGGCCACGCCATGTACGTCGCTATCGGCGCCGGGTCGGCCGAGCTCGCGCTGGCCGTGGCCGACGGCTACCAGGGCCGTGGCCTGGGGACCATCCTCCTCGGCCAGCTCGCCGAGGCGGCCGCGGACGCCGGCATCCAGGTGCTCGAGGCGGTGGTCAGGCCGGAGAACCACCGGATGCTCGACGTGCTGCGCGAGAGCGGCTTCCCGGTGCAATCGCGGTCCGAGCCGGGCGAGATCCACGCCGAGCTGCCGACCGAGCTGACCCCCGAGGCGATCCGCCACTTCGAGGACCGCGACCGGGTCGCGGCGGTGGCTGCCGTCACCCGCATCCTGGCGCCGCGGTCGGTGGCCGTCGTCGGAGCCTCTCGCCAGCGCGGCAGCATCGGCGCCGAGCTCTTCCACAACCTGGTCTCCTATGGCTTCCACGGCGCGATCTACCCGGTCAACCCGGCGGCGACGGCGATCGAGAACCTGCGCGCCTACCCGACGGTGCTCGACATCGAGGGCGAGGTCGACCTGGCGGTCGTCACGGTGCCGGCGGCGCACGTCGTCGAGGTGGCGCGCGAGTGCGCGAAGAAAGGCGTCCGCGGGCTCGTCGTGATCTCGGCCGGGTTCGGCGAGGTCGGCCCGGACGGGATCGAGCTCCAGCGCGCGCTGGTCCAGGTCTGCCGCGAGTCGGGCATGCGCCTGGTCGGCCCCAACTGCATGGGCGTGATCAACACGTCGCCGCAGGTGGAGCTCGACGCCACCTTCGCTCCCGACCGCCCGGTGCGCGGCCGCATAGGCTTCCTCTCGCAGAGCGGCGGCCTCGGGATCGCCGTGATGGCGCGGGCTCAAGCGCTCGGGTCGGGCGTCTCCTCGTTCGTCTCCGTGGGCAACAAGGCCGACATCTCCGGCAACGACCTCATCCAGTTCTGGGAGCCGGACCCCGAGACCGGCTTGATCATGCTGTACCTCGAGTCCTTCGGCAACCCGCGCAAGTTCGCCCGCATCGCGCGGCGCGTCAGCCGGACGAAACCAATCCTGGCTGTGAAAGGCGGACGCACGCCGGCCGGCAACCGCGCCACGTCCTCGCACACTGGCGCGCTGCTGTCCGCCTCCGACGTCACCGTCGACGCGCTGTTCCAGCAGGCCGGGGTCATCCGCACCGACACGCTGGCCGAGCTCTTCGACGCCGCCCTGCTCCTGGTCAGCCAGCCGCTGCCGGCCGGCAACCGCGTCGCCATCCTCACCAACGCGGGTGGGCCCGGCATCCTCTGCGCCGACGCCTGCGAAGCGGGGGGTCTTGTCGTGCCCGCGCTGCCCGCGGACGTGCGCGAGGAGCTGGCGAGCTTCCTGCCCGCCGCCGGGTCGACCGGCAACCCCGTCGACATGATCGCGTCCGCGACCGCCGCCGACTACCGGCGCGCCATCGGAGTGCTCGCCGCGTGCGACCAGGTCGATGCGGTGATCGTCATCTTCACGCCGCCCCTGGTCACGCTGGCGGAGGACGTGGTCGACGCCATCCACGAAGCGGCGGCCGACATGCCGCGTCAGATCCCGGTCTTGAGCGTCTTCATGTCGAAGGAAAGCACGCCGCGCGTCACCCGCTCCGGCAGCGTCGCCATCCCCTACTACCCGTTCCCTGAGGAGCCGGCCCACGCGCTCGCGCTGGCCGCGCGCTACGCCGCCTGGAAGGCGGCGCCCGAGGAGGCGATCACGATCCCGGAGGGTGTGGACCGGGACCGGGCGACGGCGCTGATCGCGTCGGCGCTCGCGCAAGGCGGCGACTGGATTGGGACCGAGGAGGTCGCCGAGCTCATGCGGTGCTACGGCATCCCGCTCGTCGAGACGCGGATCGCGAACACGGCCAGGGCCGCCGGTGAGGCGGCGGAGGAGCTCGGCGTGCCTGTGGCCGTGAAGGCGATCGCGCCCGGCGTGCTGCACAAGACCGACGCCGGTGGCGTCCGCCTCGGCCTGAAGGGCGTGTCGGCGGTGGAGCGGGCGGGGCGGCGCATGGCCGACGACCTCGCCAGGACCGGGCATCGCGTGACCGCCTTCCAGGTCCAGCCGATGGTGCCGCCAGGCGTGGAGATGATCGTCGGCGTGGTCCAGGACGAGCACTTTGGGCCGGTGCTCGCGTGTGGGGCCGGTGGGACGGCCGTGGAGCTGCTGAAGGACGTCGCGGTGCGTATCACGCCCATCGGCCACGGCGACGCGTTTCGCATGCTCCGGTCGCTGAAGACCTTTCCGCTGCTCGACGGCTATCGCGGCTCGCCGAAAGGCGACATAGACGCCCTGGTCGAGGTGCTGCTGCGCGTGAGCGCCATGGTCGAGGCGCACCCGCAGGTGGCCGAGATGGACCTGAACCCGGTGATCGTGCACGCGAACGGCGCGGTCGCGGTCGACGCCCGCATCCGGCTCGAACAGGCCACCGGAGGGAAACCGCTCGGCGCGCGCTAGGCCGGTTTCTTCGCCCTCACCTTCAGCCGGTTCTTCACCCCGACCACGCCCGGCACGCTGGCGACCAGCCGCAGCAGGATGTCGGTGAGGGTCCCAGGCTCCACCTCACCGTCCAGGGTGACCACACCGTCCGTGACCCTGGCCCAGACGGTGCCCTTGCCGATGAACGGCATGTCGCCGGCCACCGCGTTGGTCACCTCACGCCGAATCGACACGTCGCTGCGCAGGAACATGCGGAGCACATCCGAGCGACTGATGATCCCGACGAGATCGCGGTCGGCGTCCACGACCGGCAGGCGGTTGATCCGGTGCTGGAACATCTGCCGGACCGCGACCGACAGCGGCGTGTCCGGGGCGACGGTGACGACACGCGGCGTCATCAGCGTCGCGGC
>JBKPCW010000209.1:0-2842 GCA_046727555.1 Candidatus Dormiibacterota bacterium
CGCGGCCCTGGCCGCCGAACGAGATCTGGCTGAGCGTGATGAGGATGGAGACGATCGCCACCATGGCCGCGGCCAGGCTCGTCACCGAGACGGCCAGCATCTTGCCGATGAGGACGTGGCCGCGCGGCGCGGGCGTCAGGAGAAGGCTCTCGAGCGTCTTGCGCTCGCGCTCTCCGGCGGAGGTGTCGAGCGCGGCCGAAAGCCCTCCGGTGAGGGTCATCGTGATCAGGATGTAGGGCAGGAAGAAGCTTAGGAAGGCGTTCTGTGCGGCCTGCGCCGGGGAGCTCAGCGGGTGGATGGTCAGGGGCAGTGGGTTCAGGACCGAGGGGTCAACCCCCTTCTGCGCGAGCGTGGCGGCGATCCTGGCGGCGTCGTACCTGCTCAGCACCGTCTGGATCCGGATGTCCGCCACCTGCGCGCTCTGCCGGGTCGGGTCGTAGTACTCGTCGACGCCGCCGGCCGTAAAGACGAGGCCGATGTCCACCTCTTCCTTGGCGGCCGCCGCCGGGTCGGGCACGCGCTCGAGCTTCAGTCCCGTCGAGGTGAGCAGGATGTCGAGGCCGGCGGGCATGTCGCCGCTGTAGCCGACGGTATAGGTCTGGGTCGCGGTCCGCGTCGAGACCTGGGAGATGACGTACAGGACCACTGGCGTGGCCAGCGCGGCGAGGCCGATTGCCATCAGCGTGCGGCGGTCGCGAAGGATCTCGGTGATCTCCTTGCGGAAGACGATCAGGATCGAGTTCAGGGTGCCGCCTCGACCAGGGCGAGGAAGGCGTCCTCGAGGTCCTGGAACCGTCCCCGGACCTCGGCGGTCGGGCCCTCTGCCACCACACGGCCCTCGTGGATGATCGTCACCCTGTCGCACAGGCGCTCCGCGTCGTGGAGCACGTGGGTGGAGAAGATGACGCACTTGCCGCGGCCCCTCGACTCGACCATGAACTCGCGGATCTCCCGCGAGGCGAGCACGTCGAGGTTGGAGGTCGGCTCGTCGAACATCAGCACCGGGGGGTCGTGGACGATCGCCCGGGCGATGGCCACCTTCTGCTTCTGGCCGCTGGACAGGCTCTCCGCCCGCTGCGCCGCGAAGTCGCGCATATCCAGGCGGTCGAGCACCGCTTCGACCTTGCGGTCCAGCTCTCCGTCGACCACGCCGCTGAGCTCGGCGAAGTAGGCGATGTTCTCGCGCGCCGAGAGCCGGGGATAGACACCGATCTCGGCCGTGACCACGCCGACGCGGCGCCGGACCTCTTCGGGCGCCTTGCGCGTGTCGAAGCCGAGGACCTCGACCGAGCCGCCGTCGGGCGCGAGCAACGTGCAGATCACCC
Organism: Candidatus Dormiibacterota bacterium; assembly: GCA_046727555.1. GTDB lineage: Bacteria > Chloroflexota > Dormibacteria > Dormibacterales > Dormibacteraceae > 40CM-4-65-16. The sequence goes on from JBKPCW010000209.1 coordinate 1,326, forward strand.
GCAGAGTGGTGGTCTTGCCCGCGCCGTTCGGCCCGAGCAGGCCGAAGATCTCTCCGCCGTGGGCCTGGAGGGACACGCCGCGCAGGACCTGCTTCGACCCGAACGCCTTCTCCAGGCGATCGACCTTGACGGCCGCCTCGGTCACTTGCCCCGGGTCGTCTTTCTGGTCGCGGTGGAGCGCGGCTTCGGCGGCGTCCTGGGCCTGGCGGTCGGTTTCTTGGCGACGGGCTTTTTGGCCGCGGCCTTCTTCGTCGGGGCAGGCTTTGCGGGCGCTCGCTTCGCGGGAGCTGGTTGCGGCACCTCCTCGGCCACCGGCTCGGGCGCTGGAGCAGGCTCGGGTTCAGCCGCCGCCACGCCCATCGAGCTCGAGAGCGTGCGATGGCACGTCTCGCAGCTCACGATCGTGCGCACGAGCCCGCCGAGGTGGTGCGCCTCGCGCCTCAGATTGCGCGTGCGGTTGCAGAAGTTGCAGTAACCGACCTCGGTCACCACGTCCACGTGTCCCGGTCGTCTGGCCATGCCGACCGCCTAAGTTACGTTAAACTCAGCGCAGCTCGCCTTTAAGTCCGAACCTGTGAGTTCGGGAAGGAGATTTTTTCATGGCCGTCACGTCGCGGCTGCGGCACGTAATCGAAAGCCAGCAGTTCTCGCGCAGCCTCCTCGAAGACCTGCTCGCGCGCGCCGACGAGATCAAGCGCGAGCCGCACCGGTTCATCGGCCGCCTCGCGGGCCAGGTGATGGCGGCGCTCTTCTACGAGCCTTCGACCCGGACGCGCCTGTCCTTCGAGGCCGCGATGCTGCGCCTGGGCGGCGCCACGATGGGCACCGACAACGCGCGGGAGTTCTCGTCCGCGGCCAAGGGCGAGACGCTCGAGGACACGATTCGGATCGTCGGCGGCTACGCCGACGTCATCGTCCTCCGCCACAACGAGGAGGGTGCGGCAAGGCGCGCCGCGGCGGTGAGCAACGTGCCGATCATCAACGCAGGCGACGGGCCGGGCCAGCACCCGACCCAGGCGCTCCTCGACCTGTACACGATCCGCGACGAGCTCGGCCGCATCGATGGCGTGCACGTGGCGATGGTCGGCGACCTGGCCAACGGCCGCACCGTCCGCTCGCTGACCTACCTGCTGAGCAAGTTCAAGGACGTCAAGGTCTGGTTCGTCGCCCCGCCACAGGTCGCCATGCGCGACGACCTGAAGGCGCACCTCGACGAGCACCACGTGCCGTGGGTCGAGACGCAGGACCTCGATTCGGTCCTGCCCAACGTCGACGTCGTCTACATGACGCGCATCCAGAAGGAGCGGTTCGCCGACCCAGAGGCTTACGACGCCGTGAAGGGCGTGTACCGGATCGACATGGCCGCGATGGCCGCGATGCGCAAGTACGCGATCCTCATGCACCCGCTGCCCCGCGTCGACGAGATTGCGCCCGAGGTGGACGCGGACGACCGCGCCGCCTACTTCCGCCAGGCCCGCAACGGCCTGCCCATCCGCATGGCGCTCCTCGACCGCTTA
>JBKPCW010000210.1:0-6304 GCA_046727555.1 Candidatus Dormiibacterota bacterium
TTCGACCTGCTCCTGATCGAGCAGCCGATGCGCGAAGAGCTCGTCTTCGCCCACGCCGAGCTCGCCAGGCTGGTGCGCACCCCCATCTGCCTGGACGAGTCGATCCATTCCCTGCAGTCCGCGGCCGATGCGATCCAGGTCGGCGCCTGCCGGATCATCAACATCAAGCCGGGGCGCGTCGGCGGCTATCTCGAGGCGCGCCGGATCCACGACCTGTGCGCGGCGCGCGGCGTGCCGGTGTGGATGGGCGGCATGCTCGAGACCGGCATCGGCCGCGCGGGCAACGTGGCCATGGCCGCGATGCCCAACTTCACGCTGCCCGGCGACACCTCTGCGTCGGACCGCTACTACCACCGCGACATCACCGCGCCGTTCGTGCTCCACGACGGCCGCCTCACCGTGCCGACGGGGCCGGGACTGGGCGTGAGCGTGGACGAGGACTACCTCGACTCCCTCACCACGTGGCAGGGGACGCTCGGCCGAGCCGGTTCGCCGCTCAGGTAGCGGTCAGGTCGGACATCGCCCACGCGGTGGCGGCCGCGCCGAGCCGGGGCACGCCGAGAGCGTCCTCGATCGTCGCCAGCAGCGAGTAGTGGTCGTAGGGAAGGCCGCTGGTCTGGCCCCGCGCCCCGGGGTGGATGACGAGCGTCAGCACGGAGTTGGCGCTGTCCTCGCCCTCGTCCCACGTGATGAACAGCACCCCGCCGTCCTTCCATGCGCTGCTGGCGAGGATCGTCGGCACCGTCTGCGCGAGCCACCCGTCGGCCACCGCCGTGGAGCAGTCGTGGCCGTCGTGGCAGAGGCCGGGCGTGATCCAGACCAGGCTCGGAAGTGTCGTGGCGCTCATGTCGCGCGCGAACTGTGTGAAGTTGACGACGTTGGTGGGGCACGCGCCGCCGTAGTACGCGAAGGGATTGTGCTTGAGCGCGTACGGGTAGCCGCTGTGGAAGCAGCCGTTGCCCATACCTTCCATGTAGGCCCGCCACGTGACCCCGGCTCTCGTGAGCTGCGTGCCCAGGCCGCCCGCCGGGAGCGTGTGGTAACCGTCGTCGGCGATGCCCCAGGTGCTGCCGGAGGTCATGGCCAGGTAGTTGGGCAGGCTCGGGTGGGTGACGCCGTGGTAGTTCGTGGCGGCCGCGTACCTCTTCGCCAGCTGCGACGTGTAGGCGCCGGCCATGGCCTGGCTGTAGGAGCGGTTCTCCATGACGATGACGAAGACATGCGACTCGGTAGGGGCCGGCGTCGGCGCCGCCGTGGGCGCTGCGCTCGGCGACGGCGACACGACCTCGGCGAGCGGCGTCGCGCTGGGATGAACCTTCGCGGTCTGGCCGCCGCACGCGGCGGCGCCTAGGATCGCCGCGATGAGGATCGCGGGCGGTCGATGGGAGATGCAGATCCGGCCCGAGCGCGGCGGGCGCATCACGTCGCTGCGCCTCGACGGCGAGGAGCTCCTGGACCAGGGCATCGGAGTCGATCAGCCTACCGCGAACGGTTTCGTCGAGGGCGGGGCGTTCGGCTGGGACGAGATGGTGCCAAACCTCGAGCCGACCGACACGCTGCCCGACCACGGCGAGGCATGGAGACTGCCCTGGGAGGTGCTCGGTCCAGGCGCCATGCGCTGTCGCGGACGGCTGGTGCCGTGGGAGCTGGAGCGCCGCATCGAGCTGGGCGAGGCGGTCGAGGTGCGCTACCTGTATCGCAACGTCGGCGACGCGCCGCACCCGGCGTACTGGTGCGCGCACCCGCTGTTCAAATACGAGCCCGGCATGGTGCCCGGACTGACCGAAGGCACGAGCACGAAGCTCTTCCTGCCGCCCGGCTCGATCGATCGCATGCGGCTGGGTCGGGTCGAGGTTCGGTGGGACCCGACCCTGACGCCCGACGTGGCGATCTGGATGTGCAACGGCGACCTGGGCGGGTACCGGCAGATCGCGGTCGAGCCCGCGACCGCGTCGCCGATGCTGGACCCCGGCGCGTCGATGTCATGGTGGCTGCGGATCAGCGCTCTCTAAACTGAGCTTTCTCATGCCCAAGGTCGTCGGCCTGCGCTGTCGCGAGTGCGGCGCCGAATACGAGCTCCAGGCGACGCACGTCTGCGAGATGTGCTTCGGCCCGCTCGACGCGGTCTACGACCAGTCCGTCATGCGCAAGATCGTCAAGCGCGAGCGAATCGAGGACGGGCCCAAGTCGATGTGGCGCTACCGCGACCTGCTGCCCGTCGAGGACTCGGTGAACGTGGTCACGCTGGGAGAGGGTTTGACGCCGCTCGTCAAGGCCGAGCGCCTGGGCGCCGAGCTCGGGCTGCGCAACCTGTACCTGAAGAACGACAGCATGAACCCGACCAACTCGTTCAAGGACCGGGTCGTGTCGGTGGCGATCAGCTGGGCGCGCGCGCACGGGTTCGAGACGATCGCGTGCGCGTCGACCGGCAACCTGGCCAACGCCGTGGCCGCGTACGCCGCGCGCGCCGGGCTCGAATGCTTCGTCTTCATCCCCGTCGACCTGGAGCCCGCGAAGGTCGCGAGCATCTCCGTGTTCGACCCCAACGTGGTCGCCGTCCGCGGCAACTACGACGAGGTCAACCGCCTGTGCTCGCAGCTCCTCGAGTCGACTCCGTGGGCTTTCTGCAACATCAACATCCGCCCGTTCTACGCCGAGGGCTCGAAGACGCTGACCTTCGAGACCGCGGAGCAGCTCGGCTGGAAGCTGCCGGACGAGATCATCATCCCGATCGCCAGCGGGTGCCAGTTCGTCCGCCACCGCCAGGCGGCGCGCGAGCTGGTCGAGTACGGACTGGTGCGCTCGGACCGCGTGCCGGCCTTCACGGGCGCCCAGGCGCTTGGCTGCGCGCCCGTGTACAACGCGTTCCGATCGGGTGAGGAGCGCGTGCTGCCCGTGAAGCCCAACACGATCGCGCGGTCGATCGCGATCGGCAACCCCTCCGACGGGGTCTATGTCAACCGCATCGCTCGCGAGACCGGCGGAGTGATCGAGGCGGTGACGGAGGAAGAGATCGTCGACGCCATGCGTCTGCTGGCGCGCACCGAGGGGATCTTCACCGAGACCGCCGGCGGGGTGACGATCGGGGTCCTGGCCAAGCTCGCGCGGGCGGGGCGGTGGAAAGGCGACGAGACGGTCGTCGCGTACGTCACCGGCCATGGCCTGAAGACCGCCGACGTGCTCGCCTCGTTCAACGGCCACGCGCGTCGCGTCGAGATCGACCCGACGCTAAAGTCGTTTCGGGAGAAGGTGAACGTCTGATGGCGCAGTTTCGAATACCGGGGCCGCTGCGCAGGCTTTCCGACGGCCAGGTCACGGTGCCGGTCGAGGCGACTGACCTCGCGTCCGCGATCGAGGCGTTGGACGCGCGGTACCCGGGCTTCAAGGACCGGCTGCTCGACGAGAAGGGCGAGCTGCGCCAGTTCGTGAACGTCTACCTGAACGACGAGGACGTACGCCTCGGCTCGGGGCTGAAGGAAAAGGTCGGCGCCGAAGACGAGATCGCGATCGTGCCCGCCGTGGCGGGTGGAACCGGCCGAGCTTAAACTCGCGCCGTGGCGCGACGCAGGCTGAAGCTCATTTTCGGACCCTCGTTGGTGAGGGAGCCCGTGATCTACCAGCTCGGGCGCAACTTCGAGATCGTGACCAACATCCGGCGCGCCGACGTCACGCGTGACCACGGCTGGGTCCTGCTCGAGGTCTCGGGAGAGCCGGACGAGCTCGACCGGGGGATCGAGTTCCTGGAGTCGAAGGGCGTCAAGGTCGAGCCTGCCGAAGGCGACCTGGTGGAGTGACCGAGAGCGTCGACGTCGCGGTCATCGGGGCCGGCCAGGCCGGCCTCGCGACCAGCTGGCACCTGACCCGCCTCGGCATCGAGCACACAGTGCTGGAGTCGGGGCACGTGGCCGAGACGTGGCGCTCCCGCCGCTGGGACTCCTTCTGCCTCGTCACCCCCAACTGGTCCGTGAACCTGCCGGGCGGCCAGTACCAGGGGCCGGATCCGGACGGGTTCATCCCTCGCGACGAGATCGTCGACCACTTCCAGCGTTGGGTGGGCTCGTTCCACGCGCCCGTGCGCGAGGGCTGTCCGGTAACCGCCCTCGACCGGGACGGCGACGGCTTCCTCCTTTCGGTGCCGGGCGGAAAGGTTCGCGCCCGCAGCGTTGTCGTCGCCACCGGCGGCTACCAGCGCGCCCATCTGCCGGCGGCCGCCGGCCAGATGCCCGCGCGCTTGACCCAGGTCCTGACCGAGGAGTACCGGAACGAAAAAGCGCTGCCGCACGGAGCCGTGCTCATCATCGGCGGCGGCCAGACCGGATGCCAGATCGCAGAAGAGCTGCACCAAGCCGGACGCAAGGTCATTCTGTCCTGCGGGCGCGCGCCCTGGGTTCCCCGGCGCATGGGCGGCCATGACGCAGTCTGGTGGATCATCGAGTCCGGCTTCTGGAACCGGACTCCCGCGCAGCTGCCGTCACCGGCCGCGCGGCTGCTCAGCAACCCCCTGACCACCGGACACGACGGTGGCCATGACCTCCACTACCGCACGCTCCACGAGATCGGAGTCGAGCTGGTCGGCCGGTACCTCGGTGCCGAGGACGGGTCCGTCCGCTTCGGCGACGACCTCGCCCAGAGCATGCAGGCGGGCGACGACCTTGCGCGCGTCTTCATGAAGTGGGTCGGCGCCCTGTGCGAGAAGCGCGGGCTCGAGATCCCCTGGGAGGTGCCGGAGGCGGCGAACTTCACGAGCCGCACCACGCTCGACCTGGAGCGCGAAGGCGTCACGACCGTGATCTGGACCACGGGTTTCCGCCCCGACTACGGCTGGGTCCACGCCGACGTCCTCGACGACATGGGCTTTCCGATCCAGACCGACGGCCGCAGCGACGTGCCCGGCCTCTACTTCATGGGCGTCCACTTCCAGCGCAAGGCGCAGTCCGCCGTCCTCTACGGTGTAGGGGAGGACGCCGAGATCGTGGCCACGCATATCGCGGAGCAGAGGAAGTGAGGATCGCCGTCGCCATGTCCGGCGGCGTCGACTCGTCGGTCGCGGCTGCCCTTCTGCAGGCCCAGGGCCACGACATCGTCGGCGTGACTCTGCAGCAGTGGCCGCGCGACGACTCGGACGAGGCCGCGCGCCACGGCGGCTGCTGCTCGCTGTCGGCGGTGGAGGACGCGCGCCGCGTCGCGAGCCTGCTCGACATTCCTTATTACTGCTGGAACCTGGAGAAGGAGTTCGGCGAGCGCGTCATCGAGCCGTTCCACCGCGCCTATCTCGCCGGGACGACGCCGAATCCCTGCGTGCGCTGCAACGCCTTCGTCCGTTTCGACCTCATGCTGTCGCGCGTCCTCGAGCTCGGTTTCGACCGCCTGGCCACCGGCCACTACGCGCGGATCCTGAACGGCGGCGAGCTGCACGCGGGGGTGGACCCGGCGAAGGACCAGTCGTACATGCTGTACCACCTCGACCGTGAGCGCCTGCTGCACATCCTCTTTCCGCTCGGTGGCATGAGGAAGTCCGAGGTCCGCGAGCACGCACGCGAGTTCGGCCTGCCCGTGGCCGCGAAGGCCGAGAGCCAGGAGATCTGCTTCGTGCCGCGCGGCGAGACGGCGTCCTACCTCGCGGCGCGGCTGCCCGTCCACACCGGCCCGGTTGTCGATGCCGACGGCCGCCTGCTCGGGGAGCACCGCGGTGCGCCGCTCTACACGGTCGGCCAGCGCGCGGGTTTCGGCAGCCTGGCCGAGCCGGGACCGTGGTACGTGCTGCGGGTCGAGACGCGCGCGAACACCGTCGTCGTCGGCCGGCGCGACGAGCTTGCCGTCCGCCGCGTCGAGCTCGAGGACGTGACGTTCGTCGACGGCGAGACGCTCCAGCCGTTGCGGTGCGAGGCGCGGCTGCGCTACCACGCGCCCGCCATCCCCGCCACGTTCGAGGACGGCACGCTGTCGCTCGACCAGCCGTTTCTCGGAGCTGCGCCCGGCCAGGCGGCGGTGCTTTACGCCGGCACTCGAGTCCTCGGCGGAGGGACAATCGCGGCCGCCGCCTGACCTCGTCGCGGCGGCGCTCCACTGGCTCGAGTACCTCGGCCTCGTGGTCGCGATCGGATCCCTGGTTGTACGCCGGCTCGCCCGGCTGAGCCCGCCCATCACGTGGGCTCGGCCCCCGCTGATCGTCGTCCTCGCGGGCGCGGTCGCGGGCGCGGTCGGCCTGGTCGCGACCAGGCCGCCGCGGTCGATCCTGGTCGGCGCCGTCCACCTGTTGTCGGCTGGCATCTGGGCGGGCGGAATCCTCGCCCTGGCCCTGTTG